>CALHPU010000104.1 GCA_938036435.1 uncultured Pirellulaceae bacterium
CCTAGTGGTTTGTCAGGGATGGAAGTTAGAGTGTGTCATCGTAGCCGGAGTCGCCAGACTTCGGTTTTATACTGCTGAACTGAATTCTGGCGAATCCAGCTACCCTAAAATTAAATGTTCACAGACCACTAGATCAAGAATTCAAAGTAGCCGTTGGCGTGCAGTACATCGCCGCGGCCAAACCCGCTGACGATGCCATCCCCAATGTTCCACGTTCCTGTTGAGAACACCGAATCATCATTAGTCTCGTAGACGGCATCGCCTACTTGAATGCTTTGCACGATCAGGTTCCGGTCATACTCATTGGCGACGTAAGCGTCGTTGGTAAAGTGAATCTGAACCGACTCTTGCGGGATAGCATCCGGCAAATTCACGGAAAAACTATTGGCCTGAATGCTTGTATGAAACGTCGCCAATATCTCGCCGCCAACAACAATTTGAAATTCACCGTCGGGTGTGCTGGAATAGGCATTAACCGTCAGTGTTTGGCCCGGAACGACATGAAATGGGTCACTGTCGACGCTGATATTTGAATTGGCCGTCAACACATCGGCCAAGGAAAAGTTATCTAAGTCGATAATGGACCTAATGTCGCCTCGCAATTGACCGTTTGAGTACAGCCCCAAATCATCGCTCGTGTAGAACAAACGATCGCCGTCACGCAGTCGCTCAAACTGGCTTTGAATTATCTCTGTAAACAACTCTCCCATATTCGAGTTACCGGCATGGTCTTCTGCCAAGCCACCGACCCACGGATCAATTTTGTTCACATCTCCACCATAAACTTCAGCCAATTCTTGTTGCAGCTGGAAATCAGATGTAATGTCAGCAAACGATTGCACAGGTGCTAAACCATAGATCGTCCTTAATGTGTTGTAATCTGGAAGACCATGGTCGCGTCCACGCTGAATGTTCAAAGAAGCCAAATCCAACCCGCCTGCTCCGGGAGCGCCAAACAGGAAGCTCCGAACATCTTCTACAATGTTGACGTCAATCTCTTGAGCTCGTTGCAACAAAGCACCTTGTAGCAGTTGCTCTACTCTTGAAGCATCCTCTTGCAAGAAAGACGGATTGAAAAAAGCGTCTTTCAAACCGATCCCGCCTACCACTTCCCCGTCAGAAGAAGCCAACTGAAGTGACGGAGAAAGCATGCTGTGACCGAATCGAAAACCAGCATGCGCAAACGAGTTCGCAATCGAAGGATCAACCGTAGAATCGTACTCGTATCCATAAGCCGACGGAGCAGCATCACCTAGCAACGCTGGCAGAAATTCGTTGTAGGTAATGATTTGCATCTGAGCGCCCACGATTTTGCGAGCCAGTTGGAAGATCTCTTCGTCAGTGTGGTTAGGGTTGTGTGAACTTATCAGATCGGCCAAGCGATTGTGCTCCCGCACAAAGATTGTGTGAATCGAAGCCAGAATGACGTTCTCGTTAGCCCGCACGTCGCCGGCGGCAAACAATCCAATTTCAGTAATGCCACCATTTTCATTGGCCACGTCGACATCGGTCGGCAGAAGCTGATCAACGCCAATGACCATCCTGCCCCCGGAAAACGTGCGCAAAGCATTACTTCGATCAAGGTCTGAGCCGTAAACATTAGAGGCGTCGATAAAGCTGGTGATCGCATTGAGTTGCTGGCGATAGCCTTCCTCATCGGTCTCGAAATCCGATCGCGTGATCGTTATGGGTACAGGATTTAATGGATCCGATGGATCGTTGATGGTAACAACCGATGTTCCATTAATTTCCGCTCCGTCAGATTGTTCACTAAGATCAATATCGTGGTCTAGGAACTGCCCCCAAACCCAAACTAAATCGCTGAGATTCGCACTGCTCTGCGTTAGCGTATCGGATCTGACGACCGCATTGCTTATATCGCGGGCGTTGGCTCGTTCACCGTCGTTAATGACATCTTCGCCATCACCGTCGCCTGCATATACCGGCTTGTAATCGTTGAACCTCATCAGTTCACTATGGGCGCTTCCCGCGTCGGCCAATTCGTCGGTAGTATTGTTGCCCGAACCATCGATCGATCGATCTTCAACGCCCGTAAACTCGAAAAATCCATTGGCATGAAGTGTGTCGCCGCGCCCGAACCCATTAACGATACCGTCCGAATCGCGCCAGGTACCTGTTGATAGCACACTGCTTTGCGTCGTCTCAATCTGGCGCCGATGGTTACTGATCGAGTCGCCTAAGATCACGAAGTCAACCGTCAGATTACGGTCATAACCGTTGCTGCCGACCGCGTCATTGGTGAAATGCACTTGCAACTGTTCGAGATCAAAACCGGAGTCCACCGAAAAGACGTAGGTTTCAGACGATGTCGTGACTTGGGTCTGGCCGATTGTCTCACCATCGACTACCAACTCCATCTGCTCCGAGCCCTCTTGGCCTGAAGCGATGATCGCAATCCAGTTGTACTTCAGTTCACTTGCGCTCGAATAATCAATCTGCCCCGCTACGTTAAGGGTTTCGACTTGCAGATTGCCTGAAACAAGTCCGTCGTCCCAATAATTCGAAACATAATTGGCGAAATGCTCACTATGGTAGGCGGTGCCATCAATAACGATCTTGTCGATATGTAGATTGCGATCGTAGCCGCTCTGTGGTTCATAAGCATCGTTAGAAAATCGAATACTAATTTGATCGGCACTTAAACTTTCGGGGGTCTCGTATTCAAAGATCTCAAAATTCCCGGAAGATGCATCCCCACCTACTGAATCGTAGACCTGCCTGACCTCTCCGTCGATAAGAATTTGCATCTGTTCGTCGCCAGTATCACCGGCGGCAAAAATACTTACCGTCGAAAGCATTGTGCGAGTCTCTAGTTCTTCGATTTCGAATTTTGCCTTCGGCTTGTTGATACGAGAAAATTTTTTACGGAGCATGTTGGTGCCAGTTCAGTGAAGTAAAGTCTTGCTGTTTTTGATAAGAAATGGGAAGCGACAAACACTTGAAAACGTCTAGTCTTCGAAAGTTCGACTGCACCAGCTTAATTGGGGCGGGCCGATTCAGGCACACTCAGATTGCGAAAAATTGATCAACCGCTCAAAATCGCGATCCGAGTTTAGAGTCGAAAAACATGGGTCGCCACCATGCTCATGCCAGCCTGGCTTAATGGTTTTTGGTCGGAGGCAGGGGGAATCAAGGAGTTTTAAGCAAAGACTGAGATTGAATCTAACTACTTGTTACGAACCAAGACTCGTTCGGCAGGTCTGTCAAATGCTCGCATTGACGCCTACCGATCGGTCAAAATCTTTCCCGGAACCGTCGCCATCGGAGGGAAACAATAGGGGGAAACCTTTGGGGACAACCGTACATCCAATCCTTGGGGAACTCAAGAAATTTTGTTTCCAAACGAGGACCAACAGGTTCACAATAAAGCGAAAGAAATTGCTCAAATTTATCTCAAAACATGCAATTGTCGCCGCCGCTATTTTCCGGGCGAAAACAACTACGACAAAAAACCCGGCGGCTCGCCCCAGCGGTCCTCGGCTGCCCGCCGTAGTGGAGGAGCCAAAAATTGGTTCCCCGTTAAGCGGTAAAACGAGAACAAAAGTGTGGCCGGATAGGCCTTGCTCGGAAAAAGCTTTTTGCTAGAATCCTCGCTCCAGTGGTGTTAATCCATCGCTGATTTAATGTCGGACGGATGGCTGAGTCTGGTCGAAGGCACCGGTTTTGAAAACCGACGTATGGGAAACTGTACCGGGGGTTCGAATCCCTCTCCGTCCGCTTTAAAAGAAGGGGCATTTGCGGATATCGCAAATGCCCCTTTTTGTTTGTGGCAAACGCAGATCGAAAGTCCCTGCCGTAAATAAGTTTCAGGTTCATCACGCTGCCGACGTGCGTCGGGCTAAATCTATTTCTTCTTCTTTTTCCCTCGGGACTGCCACGGGAACTGAGCAGCATTAAGCAAGATTTTTTGCTGGTTGAAGGTTGTGATAAATCTGTAGAGGGCTTCATTGGGACGCAACAATTCGGCCCCCTCTTGGGCCACAGGAAGATCAAGCTTGTACAAATCCTGCTCAGCCCAGCGATCAACAGACATCGCGGCCTCTGAAGGCGGTCGGTATTTGGCCATCGCTTTGTACACCGCCTTGGTATCCTTAGCAGATCCTGACTCGGTGCCCCAAATCACCAATGTCGGAATGTGAGGAGTACCACGCCCCGACAGCAAAGGCGCCTTGACCAACTGACTCATCGAAAATGTCTTGAACTTGCGCTTGGGTGATACCAAAGTCAGTGCCTGAACGTCCTTGCCTTGTTTGATGCGCCCTCGATTCGCGTACGACCAATCTCGCAAAACCCACTCGGTGACAATGGGACACATGTCACCCACCGCCAACATCGAAAGCATGCTTATATTCAGCTTCCCCTCGTTATTAAATTGCATTAGATATCTTTTGCACGCCTCAAGGTCTTGCCCGATCGTTGCGAAATCTGATTTCCTGAACTCGGAATAATCTACTGTGTCTGTTTGGTTGACGATCGTGGTACTGCGTCCGTGTCCTCTCAAGTCAGGGACCAGGACGGTGTGCCCTGCCGATTGAAGATGCAGCGCCAGTGGCGCAAGGTCCAATTTCGATCCACCCAAATCGTGGACAAGAATCATCGGCGAGATTGATTTCGCTTCGTCTGGGTTCTCGCTATTGGCCGACATAAACAGTGTGCAGGAAAGATTGATTCCCTCGGTGCCAGGCAACCTAGAGTTAACAACCACGATTTCTGGTTCCGGCAGCTCTCCCTCTTGCAACTTACCATCGCCCTTTTTGCCTGTCATGGATTTTGCATTGGCCGCCCCAGCAGCCTTGCTCGCGGGAGCAGCTTGCCTGCTGGCGGGCTTGTCAAAGATATCAGCCTTTTTCTCTTTCGCGGTTGTCTCTACCTCTTCGGTTGCCTTATCTGGCGAACCTCCAGAAATAATGCTCTTCTTTCGCCGCTGAGCCAATGCGTCGGGGGGAAGTACAGAACAAACGAGAAAAACGACCAGACATAACGAACGAAACATTGGCAACACCTGTATTGGGTAAATCTGTGGTCCCCTATTTTATCGCCAACTGTCATTGGAATCCACAACTCAACAATCAAACATTTTCAGCGACAATGGATTCGGTTCGAGGAAACGTGCTATTTTCTAGGCTGCTTATTGCCCAAATTCTTCTTTCGCACGATTTGACTGCTGGCCCAAGGCCGCCGATAAAGAAACAATAGAGTACGCTCATCAAGGGTGCTGCTGATGCATTGATTGGGATTCCTATTTCAACTAACGAATTGTTCAACAAGACACGTGATCAAATACCTTCGTCGAACATGGCAGATCAGAACCGGGCGGGTGGAAACCCCGTTCGACGGCGGTGTTCCGTTTTGGATGATCAGCTTGATTGCTCATCTGGCTTTTATCCTTTTGATCGCCAAACTGATCGTTCCGGGGGCTCAAAAACGCTCTCAGACGAATTTCTCGGCGACCACTGAACCGCTGGAGTTAATCGAAGAAGTTGTTCCGGATGTCGAATTTGAAGACATGATGGAGGATGACTCTGGCGCAGTCGGCGAATCGGATACCTCCTTAGAAGATGCCGAACTTGCGATGACGATCATTGATTTGCAAGCCGACGCTCCAGAGGAGGATTTGGACCTAGACTTTTCAGAAGACGGATTCGTTTCGGCCGGCATCGACGGTATGGAAGACGGCGCCGAAGCGTTCGCCGAAATTGCCACCAAGGGTGAAGCAGGAACCGCCGTTGCGGCCGCCTCAGGTGCTGTCGATCGTATCAGCGAGGAAATTCTCCAATCACTGGAAAGCAATAAGACGCTGATCGTATGGCTGTTTGATCAATCGGGCAGCTTATTGGAACAGCGCTCTCAGATCATGAATCGGCTGGACAAGGTCTATCAAGATCTAGAAGCATCGGGGCTGTTGGGCGATCAAGATCAGGCTCAACTTCAAAATCAACGTTTGCTCACCGACGTGATCGCGTTTGGCAACACCATTAATCCAATGCTCAAACAACCGACACCGCTCTACAACAAAGCAAGCGATGCGATCGGCGAGATTGAACTTGATACCACCGGCGTCGAAAAAGTGATGGAGGCCGTGACACTGGCGGCCAACAAATATAAATGGATGCACAAAATTGACTCCGACACCAAACAACGCAAACGCAACGTCCGCTTCATCATTGTTTCCGACGAAGCGGGGGATGACGGTGACAAAACCGACATGGCAGTGAACATCTGCCGTGAAAACCAGATCCCAGTGTACGTGATTGGCGTTCCAGCACCCTTTGGCCGGCAGCAAACGGACGTCAAATGGATCGACCCGGATCCAAATTTTGACCAGTCTCCACAAGTTGCAAAAGTAACCCAAGGGCCTGAATCAATGATGGCCGAGCGCCTGCAGCTGGATTTGACCGGTGGCGCGGACGACCTAGAGATGATTGACTCTGGTTTCGGCCCCTTCAATTTGACGCGTTTATGTTACGAGACGGGCGGGATCTATTTTGCCGTGCACCCCAACCGACGATCCAATCGCGGTGTGCGATGGGCGGAAGTTTCCAATTATTCTGCCTATCTCAGACACTTCTTTGATTCCCAAACGATGAAGGCCTATCGACCGGACTACGTCTCACGCGCCGCCTATGAGAGTGCTCTGAAAAAGAGCGATTTGCGGTCTGCGCTGGTGCGCGCTGCTGCGTTTACTTCGGCGGGCACACTGGTGGCTCCACAACTGCGGTTCCCCAAATATGACGAAGCACAATTTGTTAACAGCGTCAGTCGTGCGCAGCGCGACGCCGCGATCATCGAACCCAAGCTCAACCAGCTGTTTGAAATTCTAAAAGTTGGCGAACCATCGCGTGAAGGCGAACGATCGCTGCGCTGGCAAGCCGGATATGACTTGGCGATTGGTCAAGCGTTAGCCGCGAAGATTCGCGCCGAGACCTACAATATGATGCTGGCAATGATTAAAACGAGCGTGAAGTTTGAGCCACCAAAAAACGATGACACGCCACAGAACAACACGTGGCTGCTACGTCCCGCCGATACGGTAAGCACCGGCAGTCGGTCGGAAAAGCTGGCTGCCAAAGCGAAAGCCTATCTACAGCGTGTTGTAGAAAAACATCCAGATACACCTTGGGCAATGATCGCGCAACGCGAACTGGACATTCCCATCGGGTGGAAGTGGCAACAGACCTATTCGGTGCCACCGGAGATGCAACAACGGCGCCGACAAAACCCAAACCCATCATCTCCGCAAACAATGGAGAAACGGCCGCCTAGAAGAGAACCGCCCAAGCTGTAAACTCTGCTCGAGCCAAATGCCGCTCACTTTAGATTTTAAGATGATTTTTCGTAACCGTTCACGGTTTTAGAATGTCGTAAGTCTACTGGGAGTGCTCGTAAATACTGTGAGCGGTTTGCGAATTTTCTAAGGGAGCGATCATTTGTCAGTTTAACGACGTGCCGGAAAGCTCGCGCTTTTTTAAGTTGCACATTTAAAAGCAAATTTCACACTCTATTCGACACAACGCTCGATAATTAAAACCGCGAAGCGTTTCTATACTAGCCCGACGCGCAAGCGAGGCATCCGGAAATCCTCAGAAACATCCGCTCGCTCGGGCTTATATTTGCGCAACTTCAAAACGCGCGCTTTCCGCTACCACTATTGGTTCAAAATTGCATCGGACGCAAAAGAATCCAAGTGGTCATGTTCACAGAACTGATTGGACAAATGAATCACCAACTGGCCAAGATACATGGCTTCGAATTGGCGATCGGTTGTCTGAATAGCCGGCCGGCCTGTTTTGGGATACTCGAAGATCTTCGGCCCGTAGTGATGTTCGATCTGTCCCTCTTTTTTGATGTTGTAAACGGTCGCCGTTACATCAGCGCGTCCCTTAAACAGAGTCGCACCTTCATGAATTGAATAGGACGCGATGTCGATTGCAACGACAGCGTCAACACCGACGCCTTCACCGAGAGCTACAAAATCACGCTCGTTCCATCCATGGGTATCAATCCACTCTTCCACCTTGGAGACCGGGACAACCGTACTATCTTTCAAGCCGCGAGCAAGTTTGACGCTGAGCGCGTTGGAAATCGAATAGGTCAGCGGGTCAGGCCCGTAGGCAGACGCGTCTGACACGCAAACTACAGCGATTTTTTTGCCTTCGAGTCCTTGATACTCACCGGGGACTCTGTGCCCTTTCAAGACATACATCAGCTGTGTCATCGCACCCATGCAACCGGGAAACACAAACACCGCCGAGGCCAACAAAAGCGAGACGAAGATGCGTCGATTGAGTGATTGATTCATGGCGATGGACTTTTAAAAAGAGACCAAACTCGGAACAGTCCGACCTTTAAGATGCCGGGGTTGGGACGTTAAAGGTTTCTCGGGCTCCCAGCAATGTCAGTTTCAGCATTCAAATAAGGAAACGAACTAAGGTGCCGGGGTGCCATGTTTACGTGATTCTCTGATGCTTGATTCAAGCGTACTACCGAAAGCATGCTCACGCCAGCTTAACCACTGCCCAATCTATCGCGTAAGCATGCCCGTAATTGTGCTCAGCACTTCTCAGTAAGGCGTGAAGCATGACACCCAAAAACAGTGGCCGGATATTAGATCGAACTAAGGTGCGACGTAACGTATTAGATTTCGAAACGGCTGGCCATCGACGTAGGCCGTCGGCTGACCAATAATTCCTTGCCCCAGATAGGCACCCGGCGGCATGTTGCGAAACGAAAGCATTGAACCCAGCGAGTTTGACGATTGGCCACTCCCTGCACCTTTGAACCATGAGCAAAACCGGGAACCAATTCCTCCTCCAGTACTACCACCCAATTGAGGCACACCAATATTTGGCTGCCACTGGTAACCTTGCGATTGGGGGGCTTGGAAATTTATATTCTGTACCGAGCCAGCTTGGGCGCTGACTGGGAACGGTTGAAAAGACTGAGCTTGTGCTTGTGGTTGGCAAGTGCAACAGCAATTCTGATTCGGCGCGCAGCAATTCTGAGCGACACGAGTAACGTTAGTGTTTAGCGCCGGTACTGAATTTGCCGGAAGCGCGTTCGCTTGGTAGCCTTGGTATCCCGCGAAGTTGAGGTTTGGATTGACATAGTTCGGGCCAGAGTTGAATGCTGCCGCGGTAGCATTCGGGTTGACCACGCTGTTGAACGAGCGCGATTGTGAGCCCGCAGGCACTTGGGCAACTCGCGCCGCAGGCACTTGAGCAACTCGCGCCGCAGGCGTTGACGCTGCGGCTTGCCGGCCAAAAGATCTCGGCAGGCTCTGCGTCGATGAGGTATTTCCTAAATCACCAGTGTTCAGATCTCCCACTGCGGCTCTCTCGAATCGTAACTGCGCCGATTGATCGCTGTCGAAACGACTTTGCGTGCTTGCCGTCGATGGTAAAGTTGCTCCCGGATAGGGATAGGTGTCTGCGGCCAAATTTCTCGTTTGCGATTGTTGCGATTGGCGGTAGAAGCTCGTCGAAGCGGCAGAACGACTCTGGTCCGCATTTGTATCGCGACTGGCCACTGGCGCTTCGGGCGCTGTATCTTTAGACTGATTCACCCAAGAACGTGTCTGCCCTTGGCTGTTAAGTGTTGTGATCGAACCACCAGACTTCAGCGGTCTGGTCGAACGGATATAGTCATTCGGATGACTGTCTTGGCCCAACGATGGTGAAGTAAGAAGCATGCCGATTGCACAAAAGGCTATCGTCTTAGTAAGTGAAACGTATGGAGCAGAAAGGGACATGGTGATCTCTGAAGTGAAACCGGTGAGAATGCGTGGAGCTGGGCGACCTAATTGGTCTGTTTCAAGGTTGCTGATATCAGAAATCAACGACTGAGCCAATGTCGTTGTTGCTAGCGGTCGGAAGCTGAACCGGCAAAAGTCCCTCAAACTTTTGGTGTCTCTCGTTTCTTTATCGTCCAACCCAGCCACCCGAACGCGATCGTCATCAACGGGCTGAGGTAATTGAAAATACACCATGGAGCAAACGCCATCACTGGCACGCTTAGCACACCCGCCTGCATCGCTCCGCACGTATTCCAAGGCACCAACACCGACGTTACGGTGCCAGCATCCTCCAACGTGCGGCTAAGATTCTCCGCCGCCAGATCCCGATCTTCAAAACTCTCTCGAAACATCCGGCCCGGGACGACAATCGCCAAATACTGGTCCGACGCCGTGACGTTCAAGAACACGCAAGTTCCGGCGGTCGATGTGATCAGCGCTCCGCTCGATTTGGCAGCTTGGACCAACGGCTCGGTCAGTCGTCTGAGCATGCCACAGGCTTCCATGACGCCCCCGAAACACATCGCACATAAGATCAACCAAACCGTATTGAGCATCCCGGCCATGCCAGACGAATTAAGTAGTTCGTCCGCCGCGTCGTTACCAGTGACCAATTGCACGTCGCCGCCGAGGGCAGTGAGACAGGCGACGTAGGCATCGCGTAAGTAATTGCTCGAATCCCCAGCGACGGTGCGAACTATCTCAGGTTGAAACAGCACGGCCGCCAGCGCTCCCAAAACGGCACCAGTGAGCAGCGCCACGACCGCATCAATTTTCAACATCACCATCACCAGTACGGCAAGCGGTACCACAAACAACCACGGCGTGAGGTTGAACTTCCCTTCAATCACCTGCGAAAGTTCCTTGGCCAATTCGGGGCTAAGATCTGCTTGGTGGCCAGTACCGAGATAGCCGAACACAACAAGCGCGATCAGAATGCTGGGCACCGTCGTCCACAGCATATGCCGAATGTGAACAAACAGTTCCGTTCCCGCCATCGCGGCGGCGAGGTTGGTGGTGTCTGAGAGAGGCGAGACTTTGTCACCAAAATATGCTCCCGAAATCACCGCTCCAGCAGCCATCGCTGGCTCAACGCCCATCGACTGACCGATCCCAATCAGCGCTACACCCACCGTCGCGATGGTCGACCAAGAACTACCTGTCGCAACTGAAACAATGCTGCACACGACCACCGAAGCAACCAAAAACCACTCAGGAGAAATGACTTTAAGGCCGTAGTAGACCATCGCAGGAACGATACCGCTGATCATCCACGTCCCTGCAAGAGCGCCAATGGTCAACAGAACCAATATCGCTGGCATCGTCGCAGCGATCGATTTAACGATTCCTTCCATCATCGAGGCGACGGGCACGCCAAAAATACGCCCGAGTATTCCCGCGACGGCGGCAGACAGCAGCAACACAATTTGATTCGCACCGGCGGTAGCGTCATCAAAGATCCGCACGTTGATCGTCAAAAAAATGATCAAGGCTACAATGGGCGTGAGCGCTGCCCAAAGGGGAACGTTGATTCGATTTTTGTCTTCCATGGTTGACTCGTCAGGCAAAGGCATCGAGCCATCATAGCAGAAAGTCGTTTCGCCTTGGCTTTCGCGTAGCCGATCTCGCAAGAGATTGGAGAGCTTACTCTCGGGCCATCCAAAGTCTGGCGACTTAGGCTATGGGCTGTTCCACTACGCGATCGGCACCCAAAACGTGAACTCAGTTTCACCAGCGCGACCATCGCGTTGAAAGCTGATTTCTCCTTGATGCAATGCAACAATCCGCCAAGCCTTGGACAATCCAAATCCATGGCCGCGACCGGCCTCTCGTCCGGAATAAAAAGGATCAAACAGATGACGGGCCGCTTGATCGCTAATCCCAATCCCGTTGTCCGACACACGAAAGAGCAGTCTGTTTCGCACAACGGAGATTCGCAACTCGATCGCCGGAGAATATTTCTCAGCAGCATTACCTCCACGGCGCTGTTCGATCGCTTCTCTTTCCTTGATCGCCTCGCTCGAGTTTTTAAGTAACGCATCCAACACGACCGAAATCTGATTGACATCGATCCTCGCTTTGTCAACATTGGCCCCCAGAGCCACGCGGATCAGATTTCCCTCTCGATCACGGCGGCAAATGATATCCCGCACCAACAATCGGATATCCGCCAGTTCGAAAACTGGCGTCGGCGGATGGGCAAACAGCATCATGTCGGAAATCATGTCATGCGCCACCATGGCTTGAGCGTAGATCCGAGCCAGACGTTGCTTGCGGTCGCAATCCTTCTCCGATCCGATCAGCACCTGCGCTCCGGTCGCGATATTGGCCAGCGGATTGTTGATCTCGTGGCTGGCTCCGTAGGCCAACTGTTTCATCGCTTCAAGTTTTTCTTTTTGCAGGCGCGCACTGAAAAGCGATTCGGATCGCGCGTGAGATATCGCCAGCTTCAGCAGGCTGCGGACTGTTTTGGGGGAAACCGAAGACGCGGTGAGAAAATCTGATTTTCTCCAACGCGTATCAGCGATACTTGATCCATGGTCCTCCAAAAAATCCTTCGACGCAAACGACTTACCGACCACTTGTTTGACCCAACGCCCGGTCGATTTATTACCGGCAACCAAATGCGCCAATGCCTTCCTCATCTTTGCCGCCGATTTGGCCTGCAACCACCGACGATGCAACTTTTGAAGATCACTTCGCGTTGCCGTGCTTGATTTCCAAGCTCGGATGGTTTTCTTGACCAGCAACGCGCCGGCGAGATTCTCTGCACTCCACAAAATCAACCGTGCTGCACTTTCGGGAGGTTTTTCATACTGCTCAAAAAAGCGACCTGCCGCTAGAAGAAACAGCGCGGGACTTGTCCTCAATAGCCGTCCCCAACGCAATAACTCATGCCGCGGCAATGCACCTGTTGCCAAATCTCGGCACGGCAGTTGATCGACCGCACCTTTAGTGCTGGAAACAACCATGTCCAAGCGGCAGACCTCCAGCAAATCCCTTGCAGGGCAGGGCAGTCGCACCTTCGATCGGCTCGCATTGGAAACGCCAACAGAGAACATAAGAGTCTAAGTGAATATCAAGGATGATGAAAAAAGGCGTGCGAACCGAAGATTCGGTAGCACGCCCAAGGCTGATGCAAGTTTAGTTCGACTTCCGTGCGATGGAAGCGAAACTCTTATAAGAGCCAGTTTAACCTCAGCCGCGACGCAACGTATCACGGCTCTCTGAGTCGCTATTGGTCGCAACACTACGACTCGGAGAGTCGTGCTACGGTAGATTTAAGAACTCCTCTCACTATCAGGGTCTTAGCCTGCTGCGGAGTTAGATGTTTCCATCTCAAGCATCTGGCAACCCAGATCAACCAATCGCTCGACTGAGAACGGCTTTTGCATGAACTCGTTAGCACCAGCAGCAATCAAATCCGCAACTTTATCTTGCTCAACCATACCGGAGATACAGATAATCTTGACGGCCTTCATCGTGTCATCGCCACGCACACGCTTGCAGACTTCTTTTCCGTTGATGTCCGGTAGCATGACGTCCAGCACGACCAGATCAGGGCGGAACTCCTTCACCAGCATTCCAGCACCAAAGCCGTTGTTGGCCGTTTTGATCTCGAAGCGCCCGTCGCGTGTGAAAGCGTCCAGCATCAACTCCACCAATTCTTCATTATCATCGACTAGAAGAATCTTACGCTTTCCGCTTTCAAGCGCGTCGGTAGGAATTCCGTTCTCCTTCATGAAAGAGAACAGGTTGTCGCGCGGAATGCGACGGAAGCGGCTGCCGGGCACACGGAACCCCTTCAGACTACCGTTGTCGAAACAACGAATGATCGTCTGCTGGCTGACCTTGCAAATCTTGGCCGCCTCGCCTGTTGTAAACACTGTTTTCTTAGTCATGAAACCATCCTCTCCCTAGGTGGTCGGGAAACACGGCATGAGTGCCGCTATCTTCATGATCCCAATCACACTTTGATATGAATACAAATGCCAAAGCTGACATCCGCGTTAGTGATTCACTCCGTTGTCCTATAAGGGGCGATTTCGATCATCGATTGGGCGCTACCTGATAGACTATCGCAATCGTCTCATATTACGATACTGTCGTATCCAACTGAAACATTGCAGCCATCGGAAACAACCGCACCAACCAATATTACCGAAATTGCCAACGCCACGGATTATATCTAAGCTCCATAACCGGTCAAGATTGATCGGATGGCGCAGGACACGGTGTACACGGGCTTTGAGCAAAGCTAGCAAAGAAATTTGGAGAAATTCACATTTGCTTATG
>CALHPU010000105.1 GCA_938036435.1 uncultured Pirellulaceae bacterium
ACTTTATCGCGCAACGTATTTTGATATCCCTGAGGATTGGCTTGATGCCATTTCCATGCCGACGCGATGATCGATTCGGGATTCCGATGTGCCGGTTCCCAACCGAGAATCTCTTTGGCCAGCGTCGCGTCGGCAACCAGCTGCGGAGGATCACCTGCTCGCCGTGGTCCAACAATCGCTGGAATCGGGTGGCCAGTCACTTTCCTGCAAGTCTCAATGATTTGCTTGACACTGAAACCACATCCTGTCCCAAGATTAATCTTCAATCCTTTACCGGGTTGGATCTGATCGGCGGCAGCCAAATGAGCGGCACCTAAATCGTCGACGTGAATGTAGTCTCGAACGCACGTGCCGTCGGGCGTGTCCCAGTCGTCGCCAAAAATTGTCACGTACTTACGCTGACCAAGGGCAACCTGAAGAACAATAGGAATGAGATGTGATTCAGGGTCATGGTCTTCTCCTATGCGACCATCCTCCGACGCCCCAGCAGCGTTGAAGTACCGCAGTGCTGCATACCCCAAACCATAAGCTGCCGAATAGTCTTCGAGCGCGCGTTCGATCACCAATTTCGTAAATCCATACGGGTTGACCGGCTGTTGGGGAGTCTGTTCTGAAATCGGAATACTCTCGGGAACTCCATAAGTCGCACAAGTGCTGGAGAAAACGAACCGATTTACCTCCGTTAAACGCATGGCCTCTAATAATTCAAGCGTCGCTTTGACATTGTTTTGATAATACAACGCCGGATCAACAACCGATTCGCCAACCAAAGCGCAGGCAGCGAAATGCATCACCGTATCAATTTGGTGAGCGCAAAGAATTTTTGAGACCAACTTGCGATCGGCCATATCCCCCACGATCAACTGCCCAGCAGTCACCGCTTCGGCGAATCCTGTTGAGAGGTTGTCCAATACGACAACTTGATGGCCGGCGGCGTCCAATTGCCGAACCATGTGGGAGCCAATGTAGCCGGCTCCGCCGACGACGAGTACATTCATATTTAAACTGCGTTGTTAAGTTTCAACTGGAATTTGAGGCGTTCGGACTCATGTCACCTGCCCCAATTAAGTGAGCGACGGTGCGGTTGGGATGGTGCATTGCGAACCATTGCCCCGCAAACGCTTCGGCAGAGCTTCGATAATGTTCGAAATGCGTCACCATTTCTTTGACCGCAACATCCAAGTGCCTCTGGTCAGCAACGATGATCCCGACACTTCCCAAAGCAACTTCTGTCGCAACAGCGGAGCTGGGCTGATTGCCTTGGGTGGCAGCCACCGTGGCAGTGTGTTTGTCGTTGGTTGTCGCGTTAGTACCTGCGGCGGTCGATCTTCGGGATTTTGGAGCAGGTAGGCTATCGGCAGATTTTGTTTCTCCGTTGAGCACCAACATGGACGCCGACAGTTGTCTGATCATCGCAGTGGAATTACCGAACGCATTGCTGATCGTTACATGAACCGTTTCTGTTGAGCAGTGCAGCCGAAACAAAGCGTTGGGCAAACGATCACCAGCGCGATGGCCAATGATTTGAACGTCGTCGGCGACCGATTTGTCGGCACAGTCTCTTTGGGTGACATTGATCCGGCAGTAAGTCCCCGAGATCTGCGGCCACTTCCACTGAAAATCGATCTTCAATAAACCTTCTTCGGGTTGCCGGTTCAGCGAAAACTCGAAAGGGTGTTTCTCGCCATCAAACGAGATCGTGCCACCGCTGGAGGGAGCATTCTTAAGACTCCATTCCAATTCTTCGATTTCCAACCTGCGTGCATCCTTGGACGTGGCTGCAATTGTGTCCGCGTAGCTGAATATTGGTTCTGCAATCTGCGAGGCAAGCCAGCTGCCTGCGGGAACGATCAGCGGTTTTCCGCAGGAGAGCATTTCGCCCAGTACGCCTGCACGGCGGCTGAAATAGGCGCGGCTGTCGTACATCAACAGCCCACAATCAGCACTCCGAAGAAATTCAATGTAATCGGGCCGGCTAAGTGGATGGGCATAGTACTTGAACGGACAATGGACGGCCGAGTTCACCTCACAATCGTCCAATGGAGTTCGCAATTCAATTTTCTCTTTGCGTAAAATCTTCTTACGTGGACGTTGAATCGCAATTTTGATTTTTCCAGTGACCAGATGGCTGCTCCAGAGCTTGTCCACTAGAGGTTGCAGGTATTCGGAGCAACCTTTCTCTCGACGAATTTGCCCCGGGCAAGCAAACTTTAGAGCCCGCTGCTTTCCATCAAATTGCTCATTCAGGTCAGCCGTCGGCTCTTCTTTCGACTGCAACGCAAACTCTGGAGCCACCGGATACGGAAGCGTTTGGAAAACTCCAACGTCCAGACGATTGTACTGGTCCGCCAAAGGCTGGGAGGTAGTGTAGAAGAACAACCGGTGGCACGTGAGCTCGGCCAGCGACGCTTGGAACGACAGCCGAGCGAGATTTTCGGTTATTTTTTGGGAATCGTATTCCGGTGTTCGACCATCAAAGATATTGAAGTGGAACTGCAAATGCCAGTTTGCCAAGACCGACCTAGGGTTGGCTCTCATGTACTTTGCCAACCCCATTAGTTCCAGTTCAGAAACGGTCGTTAGGAAAACTTGATCTTCTTCAGCGATCGGATGCTTGTCAAAAAATAATTGGAACTCTCTAGCAAACTTCGAGACCAACCAAGCGCGGCGGCGATGGAAACGACGCAGGGAAAAAACTGCCTTCGTGCGCTGCCAGCCAGTTGTTGAATTTAGATCCGCAGGGTGTCGACGCGAACGCTTGAGGTGCCGCAACCCTGCGAGGCAGCTATCTTTTTGATATACGGTCTCGGTGAATGCAGGAATCGCGTGTGTTCCGGCGACCGTCAAATCAGCCGCGACTTTCCGATTGGCTGCCACGATGGTCTCGAACCCGAGTTCCTTTGCTGCCGCGACGATGCAAGTCGAGTAGTCGTAGTGATGCCCACCACGGTTAACAAGCGACTGATCAATTAGAAAAAAACGGGCCAACTTGCCAACCTTCCTCGTGGCGTTGCTAAAAAGCGGGAATTGCGGTGTCGCTCAACCACGTCCTGCGGTGAGTCTTCCCTCGATTTCGTTGATGGTATGGCAAATTGGGCTATCAAGTCAATTGCATTAGGAACTTGTATGCCAACAGTGCCCCGTTACGTTTGAGATAAACGATAGTTTCTAATATGGCGTTCCTCTCCGATGCGTGAAAACTTGCCCCTGAGAGACGAGCTTCGTAATTTTCTGTCCCCAATTCGTGCCTGGAACGCCAAAGTGGCTCTCCGATCCAAGTTGAATCTACAAATGGACTCAAGTGACTAAGGCTTCAAACGCTTCCAGCTTGCAAATTCTGTGTGATTATTTAGTGGCAAACAGAATATGCCCCCGCTTTTACGTTGGAAAGCAGCAATTGAATCGCATTGTACGACTAAAATTATAAGTCCACGAAATCGAAAATGACCGTGTAACATAATACTGGTCGTCTTTAGATCGCAGTTTTGTTTTGCCCCACGTAAAGACGAGGCATGATAAGACTGGTAAATTGGGCCGTGGCTGGGTCGGTTTATCAGGCGATCTAAGATAAACGCCATAAGATTCTTCTCCCTATTATTTCTAGGACTGAAAGTGTTAACTCGTTTACTTCTTCTTTTGGTTATCTCTAGCCGCACTTGGACAGGCCACGCATTTGCTCAAGCTACGAACGTTCTGCTGGTGATCGCGGATGACCTCGGATCGGACTCGCTGAACTTGTTCTCGGGTACCGGTGGCCCTCCGACTCCAACGTTAGATTCATTGGCCAACACCGGCGTCCGATTCACCAATTGCTGGGGAAGCCCAACTTGCTCGCCTGCCCGCGCTCAAATTCTAACTGGCCGGTATGGTTTTCGAACCGGCGTCGGAAACGTCGGTGCTGTTCCGTCATTAGACGAAGGAACCATTGCTCAAGCGTTCAAGTCAGGCGGTTATGCCTCTGGTTGTTTCGGTAAGTGGCATTTGGCTAACCAGACCAATGGAAATCGCACCAATCCAAATTTGATGGGATTCGATCACTACAGTGGAAATCTTGGTGGCGGACTGCAAAATTATTCTTCGTGGACGAAAATTACAAACGGTATGGTCGCCAACGGTCCAAACAACCCGGAGACTAACTATGCCACCAGCCAAGTTGCGACGGAGGCTTCCAATTGGATTCAGCAGCGCGGTAGCAATCCTTGGTTCTGTTGGGTGGCGTTTAACGCGCCGCATGCCCCGTTTCATCTTCCACCCTCTGACTTGCACTCGTCCAATCTGACCGGGACAAATGCCGACATAGCCGCAAACCCACGCGATTACTACTTGGCAATGGTCGAAGCCATGGACACAGAAATCGGTCGAATTTTGGATGAGATGGATCCAGCGGTGCGTGCTAACACTGTCGTTATTTTCGTGGGGGACAACGGAACTCCCGGTCAGGTCACTCCCAACCCCGAAGTTTTTACTGGTTCCAAAGGGAGCCTGTTTGAGGGAGGGGTTAGAATTCCTTGTATTATGAGCGGTTCAATCGTGCAGGCTCCCGGTCGTGCACACGACGGATTGATCTCGCTGGTTGATCTCTTCACAACACTTTTGGATGCCGCAGGGGTTAGCGAAAGTGTTATCCCCGAGGGTGCAGCCACAGATTCGCAGTCATTCGCTTCCTATCTGTCGGACTCAAACGCTCCCCCCGTACGTACCTGCCAGTTTACGGAGCGGTTCGTATCTCCGTCGTCAGCACCAAGCAATAACGATGGGAAGACGATTAGGTTGGGAGATTGGAAACTGATTCGCAATGACAATGGCGCAGAGAGTTTCTTTAATCTTCCCGACGAAAATACAAATCTGGCTGATGGTTCATTGACAGCGACCGAGCAGACTCAATATCAAGTATTGAACAACAAATTGGACAGCCTGCTTGCCGACGCGCTGCTGGGGGATGTGAACCTTGATGCGGTAGTCAATTTCGATGATATCCCGTCTTTCATTAATTTGCTTTCTAGTGGAACGTACCAATTAGAAGCAGATTGCGACCAAAACGGACTGGTTGACTTCGCCGATATCTCGGCCTTCATTGATATCTTGATCGGTCGGTAATCGGCTTATCAATAGGCAGCCCAGTTTACCAAAACAGGGTTGGCATTGACCCATTTCAATAAAATGTTGTAGAAATCGTCCTGGGTTAGATAGCAGGTGCGCTACATCATCTAGCCTGATCGCAAGGACGCGACCCACGATAGTCAAACAATGGGAATGGCCACAGATGGCTAACAAGAAACACATCGTCATATTGCCGTACTTCTGCCAAGAGGAAGTCGATCGGTATCTCAAGATCGCAGACAAGATCGCCTCTTTTCCTGAACCCAAAGTCGAGGTTCATTATCTTCTCGCGGCCAGTCCTCGCACTGAGCCAAATGCACAACTTGCAGCCGCTTACGAGAAACTGGGAAAGGTGATCTCGTTCCAATGCCCAACGCAGATCTTCGGTTATCCAGAAGGCCCCGGTGCGATGTTCTGGGACTGCATGGAATACATCAGCGCGAATTTCCCGGGAAATGATGGGTTCAGTCTCTGGCTGGAATCCGACATGGCGCCGATCAAACCCGACTGGATCGATCGACTGTCAGAGCAATGGTACGGTTTTGAACAGCTACCCATCATGATGGGATGCTACGTCCCTGAAGTTTACAAAAAGCGTTTGTTCAAAGCGAAAAAGCTGTTGCTCGAACCTCACATCAATGGCGGCGCGTGCTATGCAATGGACTTCGCTCGTCAGATGCCCGCCGAGGCGCGGACAGGCGTCTTCGACATGGCTGTGTTTCAGTACGCTCAAGCAAAATCTCGAGCGATGAGCACCAAACAGATTGCGTTTTCGACTCACGGGCGGGTACGACGTGACTTGATGGATTGCGAAAAAGTCCTGTTGCACGGATTCATGCAAGAGAAGGATCAGTTCATTGACCAGTGCCTGGCACCTTTAACCGAACGTGAACTTAAGTCCGCGGCGTGGAATCCATTGATGGAGAAGATCGAGACGGCCAACCGCAAGTTGCGAGTTTGGTTTGTTCGTAAGGGACGCCGAGCGATGCTTGAGAATATGTTTTTGGCAAAGAAGCAGTTTGACCAATCGGACCGAGGGGCCGTTTTGCCCGTCCCCGTGAAGCGAGCAGCGTAGAATTTTTGCCGAGGCATCAACGATGACTCGCAAGCTAAATCAATCAGCGGAGCGACCATGTCTGAAATTTCCGTTAGCCATTTCAACACCTTCCCCTACGGTGGTGCGGCGACGGCATCGCTTCGGACACATACCAAATTGCGTGAGCAAGGTGTCGACAGCAGGTACTATTGGTTTCGAGACCAACGCCACGGCACGCACGCTCCACACGTCAATCAGATCAAACTTGCCTCGCCGAAAACCTCTTTTCTAAAAAGCCTGTTCGCTAAGAAGAAATTACGTCAGCGGCAAAAAGAGATTTACCGTTTGTTCGACACGCATCTTCTGGATCGTGATCCGGCGTTAGAGACGTTTTCGATGGCGCGTCTGCCGGAAGCCAGCGGGCTTCCTGCCGATGCGAGCCACGTGGATGTTGTCCACATGCATTGGATTTCCTTTTTTGCCGACTACCCAAGTTTTATAGGATCCATTCCGCAGCACGTCCCCATTGTATGGACGTTGCATGACATGAACCCATTCACTGGCGGCTGTCACTACTCCGGCGGCTGCGAGCGTTTTAAATCCGGGTGCGGCAATTGTCCTCAAGTCATCTCGCCGGATCCACGCGATGTTTCGGTCGATTCGATCAAAGTCAAACACGCGGCGCTCAAGCAGCGTGAAATACACGTAACGGCCCCCAGCCAGTGGATGTTGGATCTGGCGAAACAGAGTCCAGTTTGGCCCGCGGGGACGACTTTCAATAAAATCCACCTCGGATTTGATCTAGATAATTTCTTTCCCGAGGACCGCGCTGCCGCTAGGCAGGAGCTTGGAATTGAATCCAACGCGGTGTTGGTCGCGTTCGGTGCCGATGATTTGAACAGCCAACGCAAAG
Organism: uncultured Pirellulaceae bacterium; assembly: GCA_938036435.1. Taxonomy (GTDB): domain Bacteria; phylum Planctomycetota; class Planctomycetia; order Pirellulales; family Pirellulaceae; genus Mariniblastus. Next base: position 7,050 of record CALHPU010000105.1, read on the forward strand.
GTTTCCACCACCTGCTGGCCGCTCTCAAGCAGATCAAAACAGACTGCAAGGTGGAATGCCTTGTCTTTGGTGGTGGTGAGTTACCGAACGAACCCGACCTTCCACCAATTCATCATCTGGGATTTATTAATTCGCCCGACCGGCAACGTCTGGCATACAGTGCGTCGGACATCGTGATCGTGCCCTCGCGCGAGGACAACCAACCCCAAGTCGGGTTGGAGGCGATGGCTTGTGGTGTACCAGTGGTTGCCTTTGATGCTGGCGGCATCCCCGAATATGTCCGCGATGGCGAGACGGGGTGCCTTGTGGAGCTTGGTGACGAAAAATCTCTGGCGAAGAAAATTTCGGGGTTGAGTGATCTTGGGTCGTTTCGGAAGCGTCTTGGTACCGCCGCACTCTCCATGGTCCAAAACGAATTCGAGCTTGCGAAGCAAACGCAAGCCTACAATGATCTTTATCATTCAATCATCAGGCAATCTGCGACGCGTGCCGCATAGTTCTGGCGGTTGAGTCGAAACGCTAGGCCTGTTTCACGAACATCCCGACGCAAGCATCAACGACGTCGTCTTCGACGATCACCACAACACTATCGCCAGCGTGCAAGCGGTCGCTTGCCGATGGCACACGCACGGTATCTTGTTGAACAACGGCGACAATCAAGCATCGGTCGGGCAAGCCCATCTCCATAATCTTAGACTCAGTTACCGCAGACCCGTCGGCAATCTCGAGCTCAAGAATGTTGATCAGACCACCAGGCAATTTAGCGCGTGAGACAACGACGCCCTCGTTCAAGAATCCCATGATCTGCTTGGCCATCACCTCGCGCTGACTGACCGCCTTGCCAATTCCTAATCGCCCCAAGACCGAGACATAATCCGGATTGGCGATCAGCGCCATGACTTGATCGGCACCAAGATCGTTGGCCTCGACGCCTAGCATCATGTTGACCTCGTCTTCTCCCGTTGCAGCAACAAAAACGTCAGCCGTGCCAACTCGCATCTCTTCGAGAAATTCCCGGCCTTTGGCATCACCGCGAATCACCGTGGCACGCTCTAGAAGGTTTGCCAAAATGTTGCTGCGATAGTCGTCTTGTTCGATAATCGTAACCTTGAAAGTTTCTCGTTCGAGCATTCTGGCGAGATGCAATCCCGTTTCCCCACCGCCAGCAATCACAACTCGACGGACCGTCGAGTCACCCATCTTGAACAGCGTTTTAATCGGCCCCATATCGCCGGGATGGGCGAACACCGTGACCTTGTCGCCGATCTGCATGGTGTCATCAGCCGAAGCGATCCACATGCGCTGCTCACGCTGAATCGTTCCGATCCGCACATTGGCGGGCAAACCCAACTCTCGCACCGGCAAGCTGGTTAGTTTTCCTTCTTGCCCTACGATAAATTCCTGCACTTCCAGTTCGCCGCGTGCAAATTGCTCCACGACGATCGAGCCCGGACCGCGAATTCCTCTGGCCAACTCCAACGCCGAAAGATGCTCCAGCGACATCATGCGGTCAATCTTAAAATGACGCTGGTAGTCAAACGTACTCAGATCACGGAAGACGGGCGAATAAACTCGCGCGATTGATCGATGTGCTCCCATCGCTTTTGCCATGCTGGCTGCCACAATGTTGACTTCGTCGGATCCCGTCACTGCCAGACACAGATCCGCCGTGCTGATGCCCGCCTGAAACAGAACGCTCGATTGCGAGGCAGATCCAGTAATGGCTCGCACGTCTAGTTCTTCGTTGATGCGGCTGACGCGGTCTGCGTCCGTGTCGACCACCGTCACGCTGTGTTCGCCTTGGCACAACAGGTCAGCGATAGAATGACCGACGTTTCCTGCACCCAATACCACGATATTCATCAATCACTTTTCAACGGAAGTAGCTAAACGGCCAATGGGGGTAAATTTTAGCCAATCAACGTTGCGCGGGCGAGGGGAAGCTCCATCGGCAAACGGCTTTGTTCGAGGTCCCTGACGATTGGAAAAATCCAAAGAATCGATTCACAACGAAAAAATGCTCGGTAGACGTGTCTGGGTCGTTTGGATTGTTGTGTCGAGACAAGGTGAAGTCAATTGTTGAACGTTGTTTTGCCGTTTCTATCTATAGTTTTCCCCTTGTCCGTGCGTTGTCGCATTCGTTTCCCCAAAACTTCGAAATTTAACGATGAGCCTAATTCGATTGACGCTAGTTGTCCTTTGGGCAACATTGCTTGCGGTAGGTCACTGTGCGGTGCTGGAGGAACTCCACGCACAACTTCACTCGCAACTGCCGGGGGTTTCCGTCCACAGCCGCAAACGAATTGTCGGGCGATTCGGTAGGCGTTCCAATAGTGTCAAAGTCAGAGTTGCCGTACCTCGAGTTCCGTTTGGGCACATGTACTACGCCCTGCCACCTGCGAACGCTGTTCAGAGGACGCCCGTTGGATCCAATCTCCGCGGCACCTCAACAGCTTACGAAAGCCGTTACTCAAAATCACCTGTAAAAAAGTTGGCACCGTCTCCCCTGCTCACTCCGTCGGTTTACGATTCAGCCGCAATCCGACCGCATAAGATTGAGTTCCCTGTCATTCACACGTTGGAGGCTGCTAGGAGTTTTCAATTGCGTGCAGAAAAAGCGTTTCGTTCCGGGCGGTACCAAGAATCTGTAAAATTGGTTCAGAGCGCGATTCGTATCGATCCACACAACGGTCTGTTGAAGTTGTTCTCGTCACAGGCAAATTTCGCGACAAGTCGCTATAGAATTGCGGCAACCGAATTAGAGGCCGCGACGAGCCAACTGAGGCCGGAGGAGTGGAGTTTTTTTGGGGAGAACTTCCAGAAGTTCTATGGACGCGACGACTATGTGCGGCAGACAAGGGCGTTGGTTGATCACGTTGAGCGGCGTCCGGACGACTATCAGGCCAAAGTTCTGCTGGGGTACCATTACGGCATCGCGGGCCATCGCACATCCGCGACAGGCCTGTTTCACAGAGCCATGCAGTCAAACCCGCAGGATTCACTGGCTCAACGATTGCTTCCAGTAATCGGCGATCCAAATTTGCCAATGTCACGCAGCGGTCTGGTCCAAGCCCCATCTCCAGAGTCCGATTCAACTTGGATTCGCAGTCATGCGTGGGACTCTTCTCGCACCCCGCCAAAGCGGATTTATTTGACGTCCCAGTTCACTCCTGCCCCGCCAGCAACTCATCATATGCAGCAACCAATGTCGGCCGATGAACTCATTGAGGCTCCCACCGATGTGATTATTCCTCAGCTAGATGGGCCTTCTGGTACTAGTGTTCTCCAGAGTGTGTTGGAGGAATTTTAAGTTGGTTGGTGGGTCGGCGCGACGATGTCGGTTGTCCCTCCCTGCATTGATTCGACGCGCTTTGTAGCGTAACGGCGCAAGCCGTCCGATTTAAAAACGACCTGAGGCACGATGCCAATGCAACTAACATGCGAAAACGCGCGCTGACGATTCGTTACCGGAGGGCTTGCGTCCTTTCGCTTTTGTTTTGTTGGTCCAAGAACCCAAACGCGTTTACTTCTTAGCCACGATGTAGCTCACCCAGCTTGGATCGCTTGAAGCCGTTTCTTGCTTCACCCACTGGCACTCTTCGTCCTCGTCCGCTTCGACGTCCCAGTAGACGTAGCTGTCGCTGAACCCCGCTTCGGCCAACATCTCGCGCACCTCGGGAATCGTCCAAAAACGCCACTGGTAGGTGAACGCGCGTTTCATCTTGCTGCCGTCGGCGAATTTGAAACTGATGTAGAACTCAGCGTCATGGTTGATCGGGTTGTAGCTGTGCTGAGTCCAATGGTAGTGAAACCCCTTCTTCCCTTTCTTAACCCGACGCTTGTCGGTGTGTCCTTCGGCCAAGCATTCTGGACCGCCCATCATGTCCATGATCATGATGCCCTCCTTTTGCAAGTTGGACCGTGCAATCTTGAAGTAGTCAATGACTTCCTTACGTGTTTTGAAGATCCAGAACGAAAAATTCTGAGCTGCCAAAATATCAACGAGAGGACGATTCCTCTTTCGAACGTCCTGCTCCAGCACTTTCACTCGTGTCTGCTGTTCATCGGTCAGTTTGGAGAGATTGTTTTCACGGCCCCACTGCAGAGTTTCGGGACAGAGATCGACGCCTAACGCTGTGCGCTTCTTGTGGCTGGCCGCCCAATGGCAACAGATCGCAAACGTGCCACAAAAATCCTCTCGAAGCGTGTAAGCTTTTTTGCGGAACGCATCTTTGTACGCTCGTAAGAAGAACTCGACCTCGTGTTCAGGTGACTGGACTGATTTCTCATAGCAACGAAATTTGTCCGCTGTATCTGCCATCTTCTTTTTGGACTTCGTGTCTTTTCTTCCCATCGTTTATCCGTGACGTTCTCTAGATGTGAGTCTTGCTGTCGATCGTTGTTCAAAGCCTTGTTTGATCTATCAATCGGCCAATTCGATTTGCCGACTTACGCGTTGGCGATGATCAAATTGAAAGAAGGAGATTGCGATCAAAAAATGGAAGCACCAGTTTATCCACGCAGGCCACTCCGCCAATGGGCAACCCGCAATCAGGCCGCAGAATGCCCAATTTCAACTGATTCCTTCACTGAAAACGGGCATGATGCAGTTTTGTCGTTCACATGAGTCGAGAAAATAGGGGATCGGATAGCAAACTGGGTTAAAGCAGTGCAAAATGACCGGTTCTGCCAACGACATCTATAAATTTGATGAGTACTGTCACCCCTGAAAATATGAAACAATCCCACAACGATACCGAGCCGTTTGAAGTCTTCTACGACAGTCACTGTCCGATGTGCAAGGCTGAGATTGAGATGATTCGCCGCAAGGACAAGCGCGGGCAAATGAAGTTGACCGATATCGCGGATGTGAATTTTGATCCGAAGAGCACTGGAAAAACGCTGGACGAACTGATGCGAGAAATTCATGGTCGTTACGCCGATGGAACCCTTGTCATTGGAGTTGAAGTGTTCCGTGAAATTTATGGTCGACTCGGGTTTGGTTTTCTTGTACGTCCAACGCGGTGGGCGATCATTCGTTGGCCGATGGACATGGCCTATCGTTTGTTTGCCGGAATTCGCTACCGAGCAGCACTAAAGCGATACAATAAAGGTAACTGTGAATTGCCGGTGGACTCATTTCCTAATTCAAACCTTCAATCGAAATTACACTCCGAAGGTTCTCCAACCACTGCCCAATTGGAATCCTCTGTCTCTAACTAATATCTGGAGACTGAGCTTCAGCCTCTCACCCTGTCACGTCTTTCTGGACCAAGTATGAACATCGCAATCGTTGGAGCTGGTATCGCTGGTTTGACGACGGCGCGATTGCTCAACAGCGAACATCAGGTGACTGTTTTCGAAGCCGACGATCGGATTGGCGGGCACACCAACACCATCGATGTCGAAGCGGATGAGGGCCACTTCGCTATCGACACAGGTTTTATCGTTTTCAACGATCGCACCTATCCAAATTTCATCGCCCTGATGGACGAACTGGAAGTAGCATCGCAAAAGACGATCATGAGCTTCAGTGTGAAATGTGCTTCGACCGGTCTTGAGTATCGAGGCGCCGACCCAGAAGGTCTATTTGCCCAGCGGCGCAATCTGATCAACCCAAAGTTCTATCGATTGCTGTATGACCTGATCAGGTTTAACAGGTGTGGAAATCAATTGCTTGAGCAACATGATGCGGCAGATTCAGTGGCTGAAGAAACCGTCGGTAGCTTTCTGGAGCGTCACAAATTCTCACAGGCTTTTATCAACCAGTACTTCCTGCCGATGGGAGCTGCGATCTGGTCAGCTTCATTCGACAGTTTTCGCGATTTCCCAATTCAATTTATTTGCGAGTTCTACAAAAATCACGGGCTGCTTGGAATCACCGACAGGCCACAGTGGCGAGTGATCAAGGGCGGTTCCCGCAGCTACCTTGCTCCGCTGACGGCTTCATTTTCTGATCGCATCCGAACCTCCAATCCGATCACTAAGATTCGTCGAAAGACCGAGAACGTTCATCATTGCTCCGCCTCGCATGATTTGGGTGCGGGAGGTAATATTGAATTGTTGGTCAAAGGAGAATCCGAATTTCAAACGTTCGACCATGTCGTGTTCGCTTGCCACAGCGATCAAGCCCTTCGCATTCTTGGCGACCAAGCCACTGAGACTGAGCGAGAAATTCTTTCAGCGTTTCCTTATCAGCCCAACACTGCTGTCCTGCACACCCAGCATGACGTGCTTCCGGAGACCCGCCGAGCTTGGGCCAGTTGGAACTATTACAATCCAACTTCCCCAACGGAGTCGGCAACGGTCACCTACAACATGAACATCTTGCAGTCGATCAAAAGCAAAACGGTCTTCTGTGTAACGCTCAATGATCATGACCGTATTCGCCCGGAGAACATTATCGGGTCATGGCAGTACCATCACCCAACTTTCAATGTTCAACGCAGAGAGATGCAGGGGCGGCATGCAGAAGTGTTGAACGTAAATTCAACCTCGTTCTGCGGCGCTTATTGGGGCAACGGATTTCATGAGGATGGAGTGAATTCGGCTTTAGCGGTTGCCGATAAACTGCAACAGGTACCGGCGCCATGTTAGAGACTGTTTTGTCAGCTCGCCGAAACCCGACCGGTGCTGATTCTGAAGAAGTCGCACCTCGCGGAGATTTCGTACCGCCCGAGCTTAAACCAATCGGCGGTGTAAGTAGCTACCTGTATGAAGGCGTCGTCCGGCATCGAAGAAATCAGCACGCGCGAAACCACTTTAAGTTCTCCGTATTCTATTTCCTATTAGATCTTGATGAATTAGAGACTGTTTTCGACAGCTATTTGATGTGGTCGACACGGCGTACTAGTTACGGAAGCTTCCGACGCTCAGACCATCTAAAGCAGTTTTCAGCAGATCGCCCTTTAAAACAGTGTGCGGGCGAGCTTTTGACCAAAAATGGCGTAGATTCGCGCGTTGGAAAGATTCGGTTGTTAACGCAGTTGCGATACTGCGGATTTCAGATGAATCCCGTGAGTTTTTACTATTGCTACGACTTAGACGACAGAAACGTTGTTGCAGTTATCGTTGAAGTCAATAACACACCATGGGGCGAACAGCACACTTACGTTGTGCCAATCTCCGATTCAGACAAAAAGCTGATTGTTGCAGAAAAGGTCCAGAAACAATTCCATGTCTCTCCATTTATGGAGATGGACATGCACTACCGAATGTTATTTTCCCGCCCGGGAGAAAAATTGGGTATCAAGATGGAGAACCATCAACAAGGAAAGAAAGTTTTTGACGTATCGATGTCATTACAACGCAGGCCACTCAGTTCGAGACAATTGGCCAAAGTCGCTGTTAAGTTCCCGCTCTATTCCTTCAAAGTGTTTGCGGGCATCTACTTTCAAGCTTTGAAGCTGTACTTAAAACGCGTGCCATTTGTGCCGCACCCAAAAACGTAAACTTTTTTCTTACTCTATTCTCACTGCAACGATGAATCACTTTCCAGATAAAAACGGCAGCGCTTCGATTAAGACTGAACTGCATCTCCCCGAGTCGAATTCGGATAGACCTGCAACGTTAAAACCTTGGTCACTCAACACTTGGGCGCGAAAAATTGTCCTCGGAAAATTCGAGTCACTCAGAGGAGGACGCGTGATCGTGAACAATCAAAACGATTCGACCACGTTTGGCGAATTCGGTTCGGATCACTTGCAGGTAACTGTCGCGGTATCTAACCCTTCGTTTTATCGAAAATTGCTCGTTGGTGGGACCATCGGATCGGCCGAAAGCTACATCGATAACGATTGGGGGTGCGACAACCTAACGGATCTAATTCGGATTATGATCCGTAACATGGATTCAGTGACCAATATGGAGAAACGTTGGTCAAAAGTTAGATCTGCTTTCCACCGATTAAGGCACTTGGCTCGAAAGAACACGCCCGAGGGTAGCCGCCGCAACATCCACGAACATTACGATCTGGGAAATGAGTTTTACCAACTGTTCCTTGACCCGACGATGAACTATTCGGCGGGGATCTTTGACCACTCGGTCAGTGACCAATTCTTCCCCGATGCGCAATCATCAATGCACGCCGCGTCGCTAGTAAAAATGCGGCACATTTGCGAGCGACTACAACTACAACCGGGCCAGAAAGTGGTCGAGATCGGAACTGGTTGGGGAGCGTTGGCGATTCATATGGCGAAAAACTACGGTGTTGACGTAACGACGACGACGATCTCCAAAGAGCAGTACGACCATGCGGTGGCGGCAGTAAAGTCCAACGGTTTAGAGAACCAAGTCACGGTGTTACAAAAGGACTATCGTGATCTGGAGGGTAAATTTGATCGACTCGTTTCGGTAGAAATGATCGAAGCGGTCGGGCATCAGTTCTTGGATACGTATTTCGCCAAATGCGATTCGCTGTTGAAGGACGATGGTGCGATGCTGATTCAAGCGATCGCGATCAGCGAGCAGAATTATGAATCCTACCGCAAAGGAGTCGATTTTATCCGAGCGTATGTCTTCCCCGGTGGATGCCTGCCGTCGATCAGTTCCATCAACCAGTCCATTGGTCGAGCGACATCAATGCGGATGATTGGCCTTGAGGACATATCCCAAGATTACGCCGATACTTTGCGACAATGGCGAGTTGCGTTTATGCGGCGCTTGCCCGAAGTGCGGACGCTCGGTTTTGACGACGCCTTTATTCGTCTCTGGCACTTTTATCTGTGCTACTGCGAGGCAGCATTCGCTGAGCGACGATGCAATAGCTTGCAGGTCATGTTTGCCAAGAACAAAAGCGAGCTGTAGCGTTCACTGGAATTCACGATTCGAATTCTTTATTAATTTCACACGCAACACTACAACCTTCTGTAGCTTGGCCACTCTTGGCAAAGTGCAGAAAGAAATTGACGACGGGCGGCAGTGCCCATCCTACAAATGATTTACCAATTTGCCTCAACAAAAGTGGGGTAAGCATCCTGCTTGCCACCATTGACGACCATATACTTCGCAAGCTGGAAGCTTACGCCACTTGCCCAACAAGAATCAAACCAAAAAAGGCCTCGCAATCTGCGAGGCCTTTTCTAATCTCATGTTTTCAAACAAGCATTAACCAACCGACGCACGCTTGAATTCGACCAATTCGGCTCCGTCAGCGAAATCGGCGACCGCTGCGGCGACAGTTTTCGTGTCGTCCAGTGCAAAGAACTGGCTCATCAAGCAACGCTCTTGGTCAAGCAAAGTGTTGTCTGCGACGAACCGCTCTAGCTTGCCCGGAACAATCTTGTCCCAGATCTTCTCAGGCTTGCCTTCGGCCTTCAATTCGGCCTTGATCGCTTCCTCAGCCGCCGCCATCACCTCAGGCGTCAGTTGCCGGGCGCTACAATACTGAGGAACGTTCTTCAGAGGCTTGCGATTCTCTTTGGGCAGAGTCGGGTTCTCTTCTGCGATCGCTTCGTTCTCCGCGGTGATTTGCGCGATCAACGCTTCAGTTTCTTTAGCGACAAGCTCAGCGTCGAACTCATCTGGAGTCATGATTGACGGGTTCATCGCGGCAATGTGCATCGCCACGTTGCGGAAGAACTTGGCCGCTTCTTCCTTCTTGCCGCCGTCCTTGTATGAAACAACTACGCCGATCTTGCTACCGGCGTGAATGTAAGACGAAATGTTTTCGCCAGAGACCACGTGATAGTTTGAAATCTCGGTCTTCTCGCCGGTGATGGCCGTCATGCCTTCAAGCTTTGCAGCGACAGTTTCCTCACCAAGCTTCAACGCTAAAAGGTCTTCGGTCGTCGCAGGCATCTCGGCCATCGCCAATTCACTTATCTCTTTGACTGCGGCAAGGAACATTTCGTTCTTGGCAGCAAAGTCAGTCTCGCAGCTAACCGACATCAGGATTCCTTTGTCGCCACTGTCGTTGGTCATCGCCACGACAACGCCTTCTGAGGCATCTTTGCCGGCACGTTTGGCAACAACTTTTTGACCTTTCTTGCGAAGGTAGTCCAGTGCACCGTCGTAATCGCCTCCGGATGATTTCAGAGCTTCTTTGCAATCCATCATCCCTGCGCCAGTTTGTTTTCTTAGTTCGCTGACGTCTTTTGCTGAAATGGCAGCCATAGTCTTCCCTTATTCTTCTTCGTGGATCGACAGCTGTTGCCGATCGTTAGAGTTTTGATGATTCGATAATCCAATACCAGCGCCAAAACGGGCACCGATATCTTGGTAGTGAATGACATTTTTGCGACCGGTAGGTTCAGCCTAAGCGGTCGCGCTAATGTCGCCGGGCGGATGTGACGCGATAGAGCCTTCAAACAGGCAGCAAGCCCGTTGCACGTTCATTTCCGGCAGTTTCAAAATCAAAGCCGCGCTTAAGCGGTGGTCTCTGGAGCAGCTTCAGCTTCGGCAGCCGGGGCTTCGGCAGCGGCAGTTTCTACTTCGGCTTCTTCTTCCGGAGGATTAAGAGCCGCCGCAGCTTTCGCTTCAGCAGCTTCGGCCATCGCTTTTTCCTTGGCAATCTGAGCGGCTGATTTCACCATCGGACGTGGTTGCTGAACAGGTTTGCCTCGGCGACCTTTGCCGTCCTTGCCTTCGTTTTTCACAACGATGTTCTTTTTACCGGCGACAACTGCGTCAGCCAAGTGAGACATGATCAGTTCAACCGAACGGATACCGTCATCGTTGCCGGGGATTGGAAGGTCAACCATGTCCGGATCACAATTACTATCGATCAGAGCGATTGTGGTGATGCCCAAAGCACGCGCTTCAAGGATCGCGTTCTTCTCCTTGTTGGGATCGACAATCACCATGCACTCTGGATTGCGGTTCATCGCGCGGATACCGTTAAGGTTACGGTGGATCTTGCGATACTCGCGGCTGAGTGTTGATTGAGCCTTCTTGGAGTAGCCGGCTAGTTTCTCTTCGGAGCTGAAAATCTCCTCCAGTTCTTCTAAACGACCCATCCGAGAACGAATGGTGCGGAAGTTCGTCAGAGCTCCACCCAACCAACGCTCACTGACGTAAGGCATTTGGCAACGTTCGGCTTCGCGCTGAACCGCCGCAGAAGCCTGACGCTTCGTTCCAACAAACAGAACCAAACTTCCTCCAGCGGTTACGTTGGAGATGTATTTTTTGGCGCGTAGCAGACCGCGCACTGTTTCGCGAATGTCCAGAATGTGGACCTGCTTTTTTTTCCCGTAGATGTACGGGGCCATTTTGGGGTTCCAGCGACTGGCGCGATGGCCAAAGTGCACACCGGCGTCTACCAGATCTTGAACGAGAGTGTTCGACATGAAATTCTCCACCAAAATACAAAGCCACCACAACTATTTTCGCAAACAGCGAAAAAGCTCGCGGAATCGAACCTTATAGCAGGAACGAAGACTTCAATTGGTTTAAGGGTGATTGAAAACGGGGAAATCCCGGAAAGCCATCAGTCTATCGTTGGCAAGGCATCTATTCAATCGGAATAAAGCGGTTTTTTATTGAGGCAATCTTCGTCGATGGAGTCGTCAAGCTTTATAGTTCCCATTGCTTGCCCCACGCAACGCCGGGGAGCCAAATGGCCTTGCCGAGGGCTCGAATTGGGCGTTTATTGCCCAACTATGTCAATTGCCGTAATATAATACGTGATTCTCTTATTAACCGGATACTCAACGAAAACGCCTGTGATTTCCAAGCAAAACCGCTTCGCTTTTGACCTCCGGGGCCGGGTGCTCAGTCGTCTACTGACAATGGTATTCCTTGGATGGGCCACGTTGGGTGCAGGAAATTCGGCCAAAGCCGACCAATGGACCACGGACCCAGATCGGGCCATTGCTGCCGCGAAAAAGCAAGGCAAGGACCTAATGTTCTATTTTGCTGGTACAGATAAATGTAAAGACTGCAAATCGTTAGAAGCCGAGGTGTTTGAGCAAGGAGATTTCCAAGATGAGATTACATCGGAATTCGTTTTGGTTCGCATTGAGCATCGTGAGAGCCCAAATGCCACCGAAATCGAAAAAGTTCACAGCCTAAAGTGGTCGCGCGAGTTTGGTATCACTAACTTTCCAACCGTATTCCTCGTGGACAGCAATCTGGTTCCCTTTGCCGTCGCCGGATACGAAAAAGGTGGTGTCAACAATTACTTGGGGATGCTGACGGAGTTCCACAAGGTACGCGTGGACCGTGACGAAGTGATGGCTAAAGCCGAAAAAGCCAAAGGGCTAGATCGCGCCAAATTGCTGGACCAAGCCATCTCTGGCATCAGCGAACCAGTCGCGACGGTTTACTACGCCAAGACCATCGAAGAAATCATCTCTCTCGATGCCGACAACGAACTTGGGTTGCGCGGCAAATGGAATTCGGAGAAAGAAGCAGAACAGCGGAAAGTAATGATGACGGAGCTGATGCTGGTGGCTCGACTTGAGAAACCCGATGTTGCGGTCAAAGAGATCGATCGAGTTCTCGCCGAAATGGATTTCCCGGTTGCACAACAGTTGGAGATTCTGCAAATGAAGCTCAACATCGTCCGCCGTCAGAACAACCCAAAAGCCCTTGACCGGTTACTGGACAAAATGATCGGCTTGCCGGGAGTCGAAGGCACCACGCGCGAGCGCTTGATCGTCAAGAAAATTCTGCTGATGCGTGGTGGCGGTCGCAAAGAGGCCGCTATGAATCTTTTGGAAAGCTCGATCGAGCAGGGAAGAGCCACTGGGTCGAGGAGCCTATTTCTGTGGGCCGCCAAAGGAGAGCTGTTGATGGCAGACGAGCAGTACGAGGATGCGTTGCGGGCGTTCGACGAAGCAATTCCTGCGACGCGTGCCAATCCTGACTTGTTGGCCGATTTGGTCAGTGGAAAAGCAGAGGCGTTCTATTTGTTGAAGCGGCCTGCCGACGCGCTTTCGGCGTTGGACAATTTTGCTGAAGACACCAACATACCGCCTGACCTGCGTGCTGAAGCGACGCTGCACAAATCAATGTTGATGCGTGAGATGGGCAAAACGCGTTTGGCTCGGCTATCGGAGAACCGAGCGGTCGAGATCGCTAACACGCCAAAATTGAGACGCGAATTTCAAAACGTGGTCGATCGATTACGAGAGAAATACAAAGAAGCGAATTGATCTAACTTACCACGTCATTCCAAACCGCAGATAGAACATTTTCATGATCGTAGCCATCGATGGCCCGGCCGGGGCAGGCAAAAGCACCGTAACTCGCAAGCTGGCCGAGCGTCTGGGATTTATGTTTCTTGACACCGGTGCGATGTATCGCGCGGTCACGCTGGTTGCACTGGAGAACGAAATCCCGCTGGACGACGATCGCCAACTTGCCGACATCGCTAAAACAATTGAGTTGCATTTTGAGGGAGACACTGTCTTTATTGACGGCCAAGACAGATCCGAGGAAATCCGCTTGCCGGAGGTAACACGTAAAATCAAATCAGTTGCCGACGCTGTCGCGGTCAGGGAGCATTTGGTTGCGTTGCAACGGCGAATTGCTTCCACGGGAGATTTCGTTTGCGAGGGGCGCGACCAAGGGACCGTTGCTTTTCCGCAAGCCGAGTGCAAGATTTTCCTCACCGCGTCAAAGCGTTTCCGGGCTATCCGTCGGGCTCTTCAACTTAAAGAGGTCGGCAAGGACGTGACGGTAGAGGAAGTCATCTCAGACATCAATGTTCGTGACTACAACGATGAAAATCGTCCCGTTGGGCGATTGATGAAAGCCGATGATGCTATAGAAGTGAACACCGATAACAAATCCGTCGAAGATGTCGTCGCCGAACTTGAACGGATTGTCCAAGACCGCATCGCCAGTTCATCCAACGCGCCGGCGTAGCCTATTGTGGGGTAAGCATCCTGCTTGCCATCATACGGTCACGAAGGCTTCGCAAGCTGGAAGCTTACGCCCAATGGCAAATGGCACTCAGTTTAACAACATGAGGCCCCAATTGTGCGACTCTCCTTTTGGGAGAGTCGCCGTCTAAGCGGCGGAGAGGGCTTTTGTTAGCCAAAGAGATATCGCGATTTAGCTTTAAAAAGAAAGCCCTCCCCGTCGGCGAGCCTCCGACCCTCCCGAAGGGGGTTCTTCCCAGAACTTAGTGGCACGAAGTTCTTGTTGAATTAGCCATTTCAAATGGATGTAGTGGGATTCGCCAAAATTCCTTTAAGAAGAGCCGGTTGGTATTCTGGCGAATCCCACTACGATTTCCAAGGCAGCCATTAAAATCCGGGAAGAGCTCCCGAAGGGAGGGTGACATTCTTGATCTTGTTTGCCTAAAAATCGCTGAGCTGAAAATCTAAAGTGAGTGCCATTGAGCTTACGCCACTAGAAGGCGATTCTGATTGCAAGTGCGAAACGAGCACTAATTCGCCCTTATGCTGACAGCGTTTTCTCTTCCCAAGACGATATGATCCAGCACGTCGATGCCCAAAAGTTTTCCTGATTCGGTCAGCCTGTCGGTGACTTGGATATCCTCTCGGCTGGGAGTCGGATCACCAGACGGATGGTTGTGGACCAAAATGATCGACGACGCACTATCCTTGATCGCCGCGCGAAATACCTCGCGCGGATGCACAAGACTTGCATCAAGCGTCCCGACGGTAATTTGATGCGACTGGATCACTTTGTTTTTCGTATCCAGCGTCACGATGTGAAACTCTTCGTGCGTTGTATCGGCGGCCAGTCGCGAGAAATGCCGCCTGCAAAACTCGATTGCGTCATCCGAACCGCCAATTCTGGTAGACTTCTGCACGCCTCCAGCCTCGCAAACGCGCTTGCCTAACTCGATACCCGCCATGATTTGACAGTAGGCTGTTTTGACCACTGCTGGGCTGATTGATTTGAGTTCTGCTCGTCCCGCGTTGGGAAGCTTCTCCAGTGTCTGACCGAATGCTTTGGCCACTTTCTCACCAGCCATAACGGCCGATTCGCCCGGACGCCCGGATCGTACGAGAATTGCTATTAATTCTGACGTGCGCAGTTTATCGACGCCAAGTGAAAGCAACCGTTCGCGCGGACGCTCCTGTTGAGGTGACGCTTTGATTTGAGCTCCGTATAATTTGTCGTCCAACCAACGCGATATTGAAAACTGTCCTTTGCCAGTATTCCAATGATAGGTACCTGACTGGGGTTCGCGAATCAGCCATCCTTGATCCCTTAATTCGTTAACGATGCGTGTGACGAACGCCGGTTGCTCGTTACCAAACTTCTGCTTAACGTCATCTGGGTTCAATTGCTCGCATTGGTATAAATGCTCGACAATCGGTCGATAACGCTCATAGCGTGTGGGCGATTTTTGCGACGAGACCGCGGGCGGATGAGGGTGCGGAGTATTCATATTTCGATTGTTGCATTTCTGTGGCTCAGTTCAACAAAAATGCATGTTAGAATTCTGCGAAAATTTGCCCCTTTCTCCCCATTGCCTGAAAGCCGATCGTGCCTCTTGAGCCCGTCCTAGTAACTGATTCCCTTCGTCAAATTCCGCACACAGCCAGCAGCGAGCATTTGATCGATCGGGGCAATGAGCGCATTGAAGAATTTATGCTCTCCAGTGAGCAAACAATCGAGAACTTTGTGACGTGTGATTTCCATCTGGTTGATTTAGCGATGACGTGGCTGCATGAAAATCACTTGATCACCGGCAATAATTTCTGCGAGTTTGGCAGCGGTTACGGCGTTGTGACATTACTGGCGGCTGATCGGGGCATGAGATCGGTCGGTATTGAGATTGAGCCAACGCTCGTGGAGCGATCAATGGCGCTGGCTGCGGAACTGGATCTGGATGCCAAGTTTTATTGTGGCAGCTTTATCCCACGCGACATTGGCGACCTGACGGAGCTGGCGGCCGATATCGAGCACGTTGATACGCATCAGGGAGACATTTACAAAGAGATTGGCCTGACGATGGCCGATTTCGATCTGATGTTTGCTTTTCCATGGCCCGGCGAATCCGGATTCTTCGAGGCCGTGTTTGATGCCGGTGCCGCTTCGGGAGCGCTGCTGATGACGTATCGAGGCCGAGAAGGCGTGAAGTTGGTCCGCAAAACGTAGGTTCCTCGTTGGTCGAATCCTCCGAGGTGGACGCAAGGGCACAAATTTGCCAAAATACCGTCTCAACGGAGTGCCGATCACCACGCACTTCGCACGATAACAATCCAATCGCAAGAGCATTATTATGGGAAGAAGTTTTGAAAACCGAAAGCACGCCATTTTGAAAACGGCTGGCCAGAAGTCCAAGATCTATTCCAAGTACGGCAAGCAGTTGTATGTGGTGGCCAAGAACGGTGTGCCGGATCCTGAAGCCAATCCAGCGCTTAAGAGCTTGATTGAGAAGGCGAAACGCGACCAAGTTCCGTCGCACGTGATCGACAAAGCGATTGACAAAGCCAAAGGCGCTGGCGGCGAAGACTTCTCAATGTCGCGATATGAGGGTTTTGGACCGGGTGGATGTTGCGTCATCGTGGACTGCTTGACCGACAACGCCAACCGAACGATTACTGACGTGAGAAACTGTTTCACCAAAACCGGTTCGAAACTGGGACCGCAAAATTCAGTATCGCATCTGTTTGATCAATTGGCAGTTCTGTCGTTTAAAGGCGAAAACGAAGATGAAGTGCTCGAAGCAATGCTTGGTGCGGATGTCGACGTAGACGATGTCGAGTGCAAGAACGGGCAGTTGACCGTTTTCGCGGCGACGACTGATTTCTTCAAGGCCAAGCAAGCACTGCTAGAGGCATTCCCTGACATTGAATTGGAAGTGCAGGAGATTACCTTCCTTCCTCAGGCCGACGCGAATCTGAGCGAAGAAGACGTTCCGATGTTTGAGAAGTTCATCAACATGCTCAACGATTGCGAAGACGTCCAAGATATCTACCATAACGCAGTTTTGCCAAAATCCGAGTAGATTCAGATTCAGGTAGCCGAAGGCGCAAGACTTTGGATCGCCCGAGAGCAAACTCTCCAATCTCTTGCGAGATCGGCTACGCCGGTAGGCCTTTATCGGTAGTCATGCCGGACGGCTCGCGTTCAATGGCAATTGCTTTAATTGCAACGCCAAGTTTGCGCTATTCTTTGGAGCGCCTCAGCCCGGAGGGCGGTACATTTCCTGCCGGTGGCGTGAGCCACCGGAATTGGTTAACTCTCCCATACAGCCCAGAGGGCGACACAACTTTTTGTACCGCCCTCCGGGCTGATTGCTTATTTAATTTCTGGTCCGGTGGCTGACACCACCGGCAGTTCATGTGTCGGCCTCCGGCCTAAGATGAGTGACGTTGCGCACGCACCGTCACGCTTCAAAGCCCTAGAAATACTCGTCGTTCTCTCGCATCTGACAGTAACTTTCGTAACGCCGTGCATCGATCTTACCGTCGGCGACTGCCCATTTCACGCTGCATTGGTCCTCGTGGGTGTGCGTGCAGTTGGGGAACTTGCAGGTGTTGATAAATGGACGAATGTCTGGAAAGTATCCGCCCACTTCTTCAGGGATCACATCCCATAACTGAAATGATCGAATCCCGGGAGTGTCGACTAAATGTCCGACCGATTTTTGCGGTAACTCACCTTCCTCAGGCGTCAGAGGAATCAGTCGCGCTGCCGTTGTCGTATGTCGGCCTTTCTGGTTCTCTGCCGAGACGGTGCTTACCTTGAGCGCTAGGCCGGGCTCGATCGCGTTGAGCATCGACGTCTTTCCAACGCCGCTTTGACCGGTAACCACACAATCGCGGCCGCGTACCAATTTTCGAATGCGGTCTACTCCTTGGCCGGTAATTGTTGACGTCATGATCACGGGGTAGCCAAGTTGGCTCCAGACACCGGCGACCGGTTGCAGATCATCAACGTGCACCAAATCAACTTTGTTGATCACGATGACCGGTTGTATTTCTGATTTTTCTGCTGACACGAGGAACCGGTCGATCAAATTAGGCTTGAGACCCGGCTCGCCAGCACTAGTAACGATGAAAACGAGATCAACGTTGGCAACAATGATCTGTTGTTTCTTGCGGCTTGTTCGGCTGATCTGATTTCGGCGGTGATCCACGCGGACGATGACGGCTTGGTTCTCACCGGAACTTTTCGGGTCCAGTTCGATCGTCGCGAAATCTCCGGCGACCACAACGTGCTGCAAGTCGGTCGCCAGCGATTTTAAAACGCCACGCACAGTACATTCGTAGATCTGTCCATCATCGGTCTTCACGAAGCTATTGAGCCCGTGAACGGACAGGACACGACCGGACCGCGTGTTGAGCGAATCGACATCCAAGGCAACCTCGAACCCAGTTTCCTGTCCGTCTTCTGAATTTGTGCCAGAAACGGTTCGCTTTCGAGACAGCGCCCCTTTACCCGAAAGACGTTCATTGCTGACCGTGTCCTCCACAGAGTCGAGGCCTTCGGCGAAGTCTTTGGTGAAGTCACGCTTCCGCACCCTAGTATTTTGCCGTTTGCGAAAGTTCGCTCGGACCTTGGCCGGTTTTTTCTTTTTCTTTGCCAAACTGGATCAATCGTTGAGCGCGGGATTTAGACAATCCTCCTTTTGGAGGGCCAAACGTTATGCGAGCAAAAGCCACCGTGCGTTGCTCTACACGAAGTGTCACTCTTCTTTTTCAGCCAAAACTGCTGCCGCCAACGAAGGCTGTTCAAATTGTTGGCGACCTATCCAACCGTAAGAAGCTCTAATAGAGCATTCAACATCCACAAGCGGGATTCGCCAATGGTTGGTCAACAAGGTTGACCGAGTGAGCATTGGAGTTTGCCTATTCTATAGACTTCGCGGGCTGTGTTCAATTGAAAGCGCAAAATCAATTTAATTCACCACGATGTATTTGCCGAAATTCTAATGTTGGCTACCATTGAGGTATCGCCCTGAATGACAAGCCATCGTTATCCCAAGAAGAGTGAAGGCTTCCCACCGTGCCTAAAGTCCTTTTCGTAAACGACCAAAGCGGCAACGCAATTTCTGCCGCTCATTTTGACGACGCCACTGACGTTGTTGAAACGACGTCAACGTCTGGTGCTATTGAGTTACTGGCTCAGCAACACTTCGACGCGATGGTCATTTGTGACACTAAAGAAGATGGCCTCTCACTGCAAAAGTATCTGCATAATGAGGCCGTACTAGATTGCGTGCCATTGGGCGTGGCATTGCTGGACGCGAATCAGTGCATTTTGAAAACAAATCAAAGGCTGACCGGATGGTTGAACAAACCGAATCTGGTCGGCCTTAATTTTTTAGAGTGCCTTGGCGAGTTCTCGGTTTACGGACAGGATCCTAATCCGCTTAAGCTAGTGGTCACCGAGCGAACCGCATGCCGCGCGACGATCCAGATTGGCGAGCACTACTTCTCGTTGTACGTGACGCCCATTCTCAACGAAAAAGGCGAATGCTATCAGATGGTTGCAACCTTAAGAGATGCAACCCAAGAGATCAATCAAAAGCAAAAGTTCGAGGCTCTTCATCGCGCGGGCGCAGAATTGACTGATCTGCGACCTGAAGAGATCTACCAAATGGGTTTCTCGGAACGTATTGAACTGTTGATCGACAACATTCACCACTACACCAAGGATCTGTTGAATTTTGACGTCGTCGAGATCCGTGTGCTCAACGCGGAAACGTTAGAGCTCAAACCGCTGCTGTCGGTTGGGATGGATTCTGGGATCGCATCGAAAGCTTTGTACGCAAAAAAAGAAGGCAACGGCGTGACGGGATTTGTCGCCGCAACAGGAAAGAGTTATCTGTGCGAGGATACGACGGAGGACGACCTATATTTGGATGGGCTCGTGGGAGCCAAAAGTGCGCTGACTGTACCGCTGAAATACCATGACGAAATCGTCGGCACATTTAACGTAGAAAGTCCTGTGGTCAATCGCTTCAGCGCGTACGATTTGATGTTCCTTGAGTCGTTTGCGAACTATATTGCGATTGCGCTCAACACGCTTGAACTGCTCAACGCGCAGCGAACCAATGCAACTCTCGAGAGTATCGTTGCCATCCGTGAGGCTGTTGGCACGCCCGTGGACGAGATCCTTAACCACACCGCTCAACTGATGGCGTCGTTGGATTCACTGGACGCGAAATCGGCAGAGCGACTGGAAGTCATTGCGGCAAACGCGCGGGCAATCAAATCTGCGATCCGAAAGGTTGGCGAGGGAATGGCTCCGGCGGATTCAGTGCCCGGTTGCGTGAAGACCGAGGTCACGTCGTCGCTGAAGGACAAGAGCGTATTGGTGATCGATGGTGACGCCAGCGTGCGCGAGTCGGCTCATAAACTGCTGGAGTGTCAGGGCTGTGTTGTTGAGACGGCCCATACTGGCGACGAAGCGCTGATGATGGTGCGAGCCGCCAGTCGTGGGCAGAACTATCACGCGATCATCGCTGATATTCGCTTGCCCGACATCAAGGGATATGACCTGTTGGTCAAACTGAAAGAGTTCTATAAGTCACCTCCTCTGGTATTGATGACGGGTTTTGGCTACGATCCTGCTCACACTCTTCCAAAAGCACGCGAAGCGGGCCTGCGAGCCAACGCAATCCTTTACAAGCCATTTAAGCTAGAGCAGGTATTGGAGATTCTTGACGCAACGGTCAGCGCTCCTTAGACAGGAAGACGTAGGTTGTTCGCCGCTCCAAAATTTGAAAGACAACGTACAAATGGATTTCGTATGGTGGGTCGCGTCAGGTATCGGTCATTTAGGTATCTGCGTTGTTATCTTTAACCAAATCCACTCGACCTCTCTTCCACGCACGTGGCGAAAGAGAACCGAGAAAGTCCTTTTTTCGATTACGGTGACGTTTGGGCTCTATCTGTTATGGCAGATGATCTCGATGGGGACGCTCCGGTTTTGGCCGGTCGTGGCCAGCAACTCCTTCAACGGCGTTTACTTGCCACTGTGTCTTGCCAGCGCCTGTTTCTTCGCCCTGCGTTGGCTCTATCGAAAATGGAGATACCGCCAACCGTCTCAGGTCGTTAGCCATTCGGTCTCGATTGTCGATATCCAACAGGAGTTGGGAAAGTCGTTGTACCACGGGGCAAAGGCAAACCTGTTCAAGTCTTTACCCGGGAACAAAGCTCACCAGATCGCTGTCGAGCGGATGACGTTCGGCGTCGCTGGGTTGCCCAAGGATTTAGAGGGGCTGAAGATATGTCACCTCTCCGATTTTCATCTTACTGGTCAGCTTGATCAAGAGTTTTTCGAGCGCATTGTGAAAATGGCTAACGAGTTCGAACCTGACTTGATACTGGTTACCGGCGACCTAGTGGACGAAGCAAAATGTTTGGATTGGGTCGAGCCGATCTTCGGGAGTCTATCGGCGACGCATGGTGTGTTCTACGTCTTGGGCAACCATGATCGCAGGATGGAAGATGAAAAGGCGTACCGCCAAAGGCTTAAAGACAGTGGTATGGTCGGTGTGTCAGGCGATTGGCATACAATCTCGATTAAGGACGCTACGATAGCAATTACAGGCAACGAACTCCCATGGTTTCTCGATGCCAAGGGCTTAAAGGATTACAACCAACCTCCCGAGGTGGCTGATGAGGATCTGCTAAAGATTTTGCTGAGCCATTCACCTGATCAAATCACTTGGGCGCGAGAGTTTGGCTTTGATCTTATGTTGGCAGGACACACGCATGGCGGACAGGCGCGGATACCATTGATTGGACCGATCGTGGCACCCAGTCGTTTTGGCATTCTGTACGCGGGTGGGACGTTCATGATTGGCCAGATGTTGATGCATGTCACACGCGGCATTTCAGGGGATAAATGCATTCGCATCAACTGTCCGCCAGAGATAGGTTTGATTAAGCTGACAGGGCGCGACTAGTGGTCTGTCAGAGCTGAGTTGACGTGTAGTGGGATTCGCCAGAATTCCTGTTAGACCAATGAATTCTGGCGAAATCCACAACGGGCAACCATTCATTTCAGCCTAGACGAAGCACTAGTCCACCATCGCCAAACCTATGCCAGCATTGCCTGAATCAATCTATCGCCAAGAATTTAAAAGCTTGGTTGCGTTGGCAGTGCCTCTGACGTTGGCGTATGTCGCGCAAAATTCGGTCTCTTTCATCGACACCATGATGGCGGGCCAAATTAGCAATGACGCCATTGCAGGAATCGCACTTGGCAGCACGACGTGGTACTTGCTGACATTTATCTTTTCGGGTGTTTTACTTGGACTCAACCCGATCGTCTCACAGGCCAATGGATCCGGTGACAATGAATCAATCGCTTGCGCGCTTCGGCAATCGTTTTTACTGTCCTTGATAATGATCGTCCCGGCGGCAGTGCTTTTTTGGTTCAGCAACAGCTTCTTCGCTTTGCTGAATCAGCCCGCAGAAGTATCGATGGAAAGCACCGCTTACTTGCGTGCGATTTCTTGGGGATTGTTGCCGGCGTTTGGGTATATGGCGTTGCGTGCGACATTAGAAGCGCTCTCTGACACAAGGCCGATTCTAGTGACCAGTATCGTCTGTGTGGGGCTAAACATTTTGGCCAACTACGCTTTGATGTTCGGTCATTTCGGATTTCCGAGGCTCGAATTGGTTGGTGCCGGCTATGCCAGTGCATTCGTTTTGACGTGCGCTTTTCTCATGCTGTTGGTTTACTTTTGCAGAACATATCCAGAACTTGTTAGGCGACCGAAGACGAACCTGTTTGACTTGCCGATGATGATGGAAGTTTTGAAGTTGGGTGTGCCGATCGGTTTGACGATCGGTTTTGAGGTTGGCATGTTTTCCGCCGCTTCGTTTGCGATGGGAAGATTTGGCGTCGACGAACTGGCCGCACATCAGATCGTGCTGCAAACCGCCTCCATCACCTTTACGATCCCATTGGGAATTGCGATTGCGCTCTCGGTGCGAGTTGGACTTGCTATTGGGTCCGGCGACATCGACCGAGCCAAAGTTGCAGGATATGTGGGTATCGCGACCGCCGGAGCGGTAATGTGCGTTTCAGCAACCGCCTTTCTGGTGTTCCCAACGCTCATCATCGGATTTTTCTTGACCTTGGACGATCCAGAGAACGTGAACGTCATCCAGTGGTGCTATTTATTGTTTGTTGTTGCTGCCATTTTCCAGATCTTTGACGGTTTGCAAGTCGCCTCATCTAACGCGCTCCGCGGACTCAAAGACACGCGCGCCGCGATGCTTTTGACGCTGCTTGCGTACTGGGGATGCGGCGTGACGAGCGGTTGGTTGCTGGCATTTGTTCTGGGCGTTGGCCCGCTGGGACTGTGGTACGGCATGACCATTGGGTTGGCCAGCGCGGCACTGTTGCTGATCCTGAGATATCGCTGGTACTTCTCGCGAGAGCCCGAGTGATCTAACCGATTCTCCGTCGCCAATGTCGCAAGACTTTGAATGGATCAAAAGCAAACCCTCCAATCTCTTACGGGATAGGCTTCGGGATTTACTCTGAACTCGGAGAACGCTCGTTAGGTTTGTCAAAGGGGGTGCCACGAGAGAACGTTAGCGTCTCACCGGCGACATTAAACGTCGCGGATGTCTTACCAACCTCTTGGACCTTCCACGTCTTCTTGTCCATCTCAAACGACTCGCCGACCCCCAAACGCCAACTTTTCCCATCCATTTGTGATTTAACCAAGACCTGCCAGTTTCCGTCTCGATCTTTCAGGTTGCCCGTAATGCGAGTCTCACGAGCGAACTCAACAATCTTCGGTTTGGGTTTCTTTTTGACGACCTTCACAGGTTTATCTTTGAAGCGAACGGTTAGCGTTTCTTCTGATGATCGCTCTGGCAGGCCGTTGTCAGTGACTTTAAAAGCGAACTTATACTGTCCCTCTGGTTGGCCTGGGATCTTCAAAGTGCCGCCGCGGCCACCTTTTGTAGCCAAAAATTCAGCTGCTTCGATGTCAGATGTCAACATTTCTAACTTCAGCGTGTCATCTTCGTCAGCGTCCGTTGCCGTCACAGCGATCGAGACGTCTTTGCCCGACTCGAACGACGACCGCGTTTTAAACTTCACGACCGGAGAACTGTTAGCGGGTCCAAAGATGTCTCGGCGGACAATGGTTTTGGCTGCTTGTTCAGCGTTTACTCCCATATCTCTGAAGTGCTGACCAAATTCGGACCGTCTTCCAGCGCCCTTGAGACATAAAATTTGAATTTGAAAGGCTGTCTTCAATTTTCCCGTGCGGACTTTTTTGCGACGAACGGTCTGCGTCTCCGGTGTCAGTTTGAATGAACTGATGCGATGGAGTGCGTCCACGGAATAGAACTCACTTAGAAATTGCGTTAGTTGCTTTAGCGTCATCAACGGATTAATTGAAAACGAGATTTGATCCGCGACTTTCACTCCCTCATGAGATATCGAAGTCGTGCGTTCAGGTTTAACGCCTTTTAAATCGACTCCAATGTCATCGCGCAAAGTCTTCGTTAACCAAGCAATGTATTCATTCTTTGCGTTGTCGGCATCTGAACTGAGACTCGTCGCTGCGTACCAAGCCTTACGACGTGTTGCTGCCATGGCTTGGCGGGTCTTAGCTTCTTCTCTTTTGATGTTCCCATCAATGCCGCGCAACGTCGCTTCGTTCGCGTTATACGAGGTCATGAACCAAAAGAATGCGACAAAAATAAGTGTCACAACCAACGCCGCAGCGGTGGCTATTGCAAGAATCTTTTCGCGTTTTGTCATCGAGTCAAACATGTTTTTTTCGGGAAGGTTTAGGAGGATTAGTTCCCTTCCGCTGCCTCCTGTTGCTTCTTCAAGAACGCCAATGCCGAGCGGTCTAGCTCTAGCATGGGATTCGCCCCATCCTCGATCGGCTGATCGACCAATTTAATCAGGTACTCAAATGTGGACGTCAGCTTGCTGTCGCGATCGGTTTTATCAACGCCAGTATCTTTGGGTTCGACGCTGTATGGACGCTGCCCCAGTGACTGAATCAATTCATCTGTTTTTGCTAGGTCGTCAACGATGCGTCCTTTGAGGTTAATGTTTCCGGGTGACCCGGGGCGAAAGGAAGCGGTGAACGAATCGGCAACAACATCATCGGGAAGCAAATATCGGTTACTGAACTCCGAAAGCTCAACTAGCCAATTGACCTCATCGCTTTTCCAATCGTCAATCTTTCTGACTTCGGCCAAGCGTTGGTCTACTGACGGCATGTTTTCGTCACCCTCGTTGATCCGAATCTTGTTGACCAATTCCGCTCTCTTTTCCTCGATCTTTTGCTTCTGTGATCCTAGCGTTCTCCAACCAATCACCATCGCGATGAATGCGATCGCCGCAGCCAACGCCGCGTAGTACTGGTATTTTCGGTAGTCGACTTTCTTCACTACCGGTCGACGAGGATTCAGAAAGTCGATATCCGGACGAGTGCCAGCGAGTTCACGTTGTAGTCCACCCAATGATGACATGTATCGTCCAGGAAGCTCTATTGCGTCTAGGACAGCACTGTTTTCAACTTGAACTTTTGAGAATGGGTCCATAAAGTCGACCTCCATCTTCAGCGGTCCCGCAAGGTCGCCAGCCAGCAGACGATTCTTCGCCTCTTTTCCAGAAATGATCACCCGTTTAACTTTTCTGCCTTGGGAAGCAGTACGAGCGGCTGCCAGAGTCCGACGAACTTCAGAGATGAGTTGCTTTGATCGTTGGTCTGCCGACATGTTTGCCGGCAAACGCACGGTGCGTGTGGTGATCAATTTCTTGCCATCGATCAGCGACAAATCGGTTGTGTCCGAGTTTTGATCGACCAGCAATCCCAGCTCGCCATTTGCAAATTGGGAATTAAGCAAATCAGAGGCGGCAAACGGACGCAGTAGAATCCTCTTTAACTTTACGTTGGCTAAACGACAAATTGTCTTGATAGAGGTGTCGAGCTGCGGCGTTAGTGCTGCGGCCAAGACCTGAGTCGGTTTGTCTTGAGTGATCGACAAAGGAACGTAATCAAGCGCCCAATCATCAGCGAGTGACGCGAACTCGCTCCGTGCTTGAAACCGAATCATATCAGGCAATTCATCTTCCGGTGCAGGTGGCACCAGAAGTTCCCGAATCTCAGTTACCGACCGACTGACGATCGCGATACCATCGCATTTGCCGATCTCCATTTCCAGCAGTTGTTCTTTCAGTGCCTGTCCGATCTCTTCGTCGGACTTATTGGTAATTGGCAACTCAATAGCGTGAGTAACACACAGTTGTATTGACCCAGATTGCGCAGCGGTCACCAGCAGATTTTGGTCATCGAATTCGATTGCGATAAGTGCCATAGGAGCGATGTGCTGAGGGAGATTTCAAGGTTGCGTCGCCCAGTTCTGTTTAGGGACGCAGATTAATTTGAGCATGGGCCGATTTGAACCGGAAAACATAGGTCAGTTAGAGAGTTGTCCCCCAAGAATTTCCACCGAAAACGAGCCTTCTAGACGAGTTTTATCACGCCAAAACAAAATTCTCGGGACCTCTGTCGTGGTGTCGATGACCGCCTCGGCCCTAGAAGTTCCTATTCCGTCTCCGAAATAGCCAACCACTTCGGCATTATAAACGTCACCACCGACACAAATATAAGGCATCAATTGCTGCATCGTTGGCACATCAACAAGGAACTCGGTCAGCAACCATGTCTCATAATTTCGATTCAGATCTAAAAACTCAGGATCGTCCAATTCGAACTCGCGTACTTGAATGATCGTGTCAATCAATTCAGTATCTAACCCCGGGATCCCTTCAAGAACTCGACGCGGTGCTTGCATAATGTTAATGCGACCAGGAATCGACTCCCCTTCATAAACGGTCAACTGCTTCATCCCCGTTAACAGCGACAAGCCGATCGTCTCAGTGGTGATAGGCGATCTGAGATACACCGTTTGCCCATCGTCGTTCTCTACGTTGACCCACCGATTTACAAGATCCACCACACTAGCAAAACGAAAATCTTCTTCTGGCTCGATTCCCAGATCCGGAGGAAATGCACTCGCCTCTTGGACCAAACCGTCTTCCTCATCTTGTTCCGATGGCGCATTTCCCGGTCCATGAAGACGGAATTGCAAAATAAAATTCGTCCACTGGTCGTTGAACGCACTTTTAAGGTCATCGTTAAGTTGGTCCAGATCCTCACCATTGATGTTTACTCTTTTCAGGCCCTCATCGTTGAGGTTCGATTCCTTACTGAACAGCGTGATATAGTTGGCCCATCCCAAGTATTGGTCCGCGTCCAGCGATGAAGCGTTGGTATCGATGGTTTCTTCGGTGTCTAACACGCCGTTTCGATTTGTGTCTAACGAAAAAAGCAACTCAGGAGTGACTCCTCTGACCAGCAACAATTCGTCCAGACTATCCAGCGGTCCATTCTTTGGGGCGTAGGCTGGCGTGAGGCCACTGTAGTAGCCCGATTCGGTGCCAAACTCGCGTTCTTCATTATCCTCATCGACCCAGTCTAATATGGAATCAGCGATCTCTTCAGTCATCTCCGGTAGCGACATAAGAATCTGTCGCGCGCTTCCCGGAGTCCATTTATCGAAAAACGGTAAAGCGTTAAGATTGATTTTGCTGGATTCGTCCACCAAGCCGAAACGGTAACCCTCAGGAATTCCGTCGTCGTTCATCGCGGGAGCGACCACTGTAAATCGCCCCGTGAATTCGAGATTGTTCAAATCGATCGCGGCGGGAATCGCTTGGAACTGCGTTGGGTTGTCCCAAAGCCCGCCTTTGGCATGAATGTCTTGACGAGCGGCCGACAGAAACAAACGCGTGTAATCGACACCCGAATCGGCGAGGTATTTGGATTGCACGCGCCGCGCCAAAACGCGCGACGCTTGTTCTTCCACTTGCATCAGCGACATAAAAGTTAACGCAGCAAGTGTCATAAAGACCACCGTCACCAAGACAATCAACAAAAGAACACCGCTTTGACGCTCGCGATGCTGGCGGCAACGCGTATCCGAAGTCGCAAGGCGTTGGACGGATATAGAGCACCATCTCGAATCTCTGGTCAGATTGGCTACGCAAGAATTTCGCGCGTTTGATTTACCCATTGCCATCCTCCTGCTCGACGATCTCAGCAGCCGGAATGTGAACGACGGCGCGGTAGGTTTCCAAGTCCTCTCGATTTGTATTGCCAAACCCAACGGTCCCGATACTTCCGGCCCGCGCTGGATCAATCAAAACATAAATCTCAACGGCCAGCGGAAAGCCGCCCATCTCTTCGGAGTCCCACTCGGTGAACCAACCCGAACCATCAAAGTAACGAAACGAGACTTCGACGACTTCGTGAGCCACCAATTCGCTGTACTGATCGGGTTCGCCCACGACCTCCAGACCCTCAAACTTTGCAACCGAACGATCCACTTGCCGACGGAACAAACCGCCGGTAACAGTCTGCCTTCGAGCGGTCTGAAAAGCGCTGACGTTGCGCTGTTGATTTGGTCCATTGCTTTCTGAAACGAAATACGAGACCGTTTTCACATCCGCGAGGGTATTGGAAATTTCCTGATCGCTAACGATCGAAGGGTGATACTCGTCGATACGTGGCAAACGGCTGATGTCGATGCTAACAAGATTTGATGTTCCAATAAAAACCGGAGCTCCGTCTACTTCAGGTTCCGCAATCTCTTCTTCGAATTCTGAATCGGATTCAGAGTCGCTAGATGTTGGGACCGAAGCACCAGAGTCGCCAAGCTGTGCGAGTTGTTCAAGTTGCTCCAGCTGTTCCAAGGGATCATCACTGACCTCAATATCGGCGATGGATTGGCCTGCCGCCAGTTGGATCGACTGGAAAAGATCTTGTAAACCCGCGTACTCGTTCGCCTTGTATTGAATGCCTGCGCGGAGATCGTTCTGCATCATTGCGAGAATTCCACGAGCGGCCTGTTTACGTTCGATGCTGGCTTGTACGCGCGTTAAAGTCAATCCGTTGGTTTGAATCGCGTTGGCAATCAAAGTGACGATTACCACAGTCAGTGATAGCGCCAGCAATAACTCCAACAATGTGTAGCCGCTAAAACGCCGTGTTCGCTGATTGAGAATCTTACGCATTATTCCTCCACCGGAACATAATCCGGGTCAGGCAACATACGAACAATCGACATCGAAATCGCTCTGGCGTTCTCCCGGCTAACAGCCACTGTGGTCAACAGCAAGCCGGGCACATCGGATTGAACCGTTTCGACTGAATACTCCCATCCCGGAACGTTTGGAATGGTTGCACCTGAGGTCGAACCAAAATCGATCGATCCTGCAGCTAATTCCGCCATCACGGAGTCACACAAGATCGTGGCGTCACTCAAGTCACGGGCTTTGACGGCACTTCGATACCCAGCAAAAAACACTTGGCCAATGATCGCCATGGAAGTTCCAAGAATTGCGATCGAAAGAATCACCTCCAATAGACTCAGACCGCCTCGACAGGATTGCCGACGTTTTGCTCTGAGTTTCGAATTGCTAAATCCGCTTTTCAACATGATTCTAGTAGGCTTGTCCTTATTGATCGACTTTGACCGAACGGGCAGCCCCAGTCAGCCCGCGGAGAACAATCGCGTAACGATTACGACGATTGTCTGAAATGAAAATCGTTGCGTCTTGAGATGTTCCGTCAGGGTAAAACAAGACCGGTTGAATGGAATCGTTGTCAATCTTGACGTCGCCGAGCGTTTGCGCGGATCGCGAATCGGCTTCTATCGATCCGGCGGCGAATCGAATCCCCGGAGGTAAGAAATTGTCTTCGTAACCTGTGTAAATTCGATTCTTCAGCTGCGCCCTCTGACGTGCTGCGATTCCAGATTGCTGAGGAAGATTTGTAAATCTGGCAACGTTGAACCAATTGTTTTCGGGGAAGAAAAACAGTGCTTGGACATCACCAGTCTTAATCGCCTCAACCCGCGCTCTACCCATTTCCACACGCACACGGTCCGCACCTTGCTTGAGCGCCTGTCGCCCGATCATGCGTGTCACCATCGGAGTCGCCAAAGAGGCGATCATGACGATGATTCCCAACACCAAAATCAACTCGATCAACGTGAACGCACTACGCGGTCCGTATTGAGGTTGATTGGTTTTTCTGGGAAGCAACATGGCTTATTTCGTAAGTTCGCAATGGCAATTTGATAATGCATATCACAGTCGCCTTTCGCTCTGAGGCTCTGAGGCTGTGATTTTTTTTAAAATAGCTTCTACTCTGTTAGCCGTTTGGGCGCTAGCCCCGGTTTTGGGAGCTTCAGCCCTCGTTCAACCTGGGCTGGGGCCAAAACGGCTAATAAAATTAAAGTCTCTCCGCGAAAGATGCTTAACACGCTACTTTCACGGAGCGAAAGATGACTATGCTTTTGCTCAACAAGTTGCCAAGTGGCTCACACCACCGGCAGTACTTGCCTCAACTAATTATTGCCCTGCCCTAGCCTTTACCCGGGATGTCATCGGCAGTCCCGTGCTGGCCATCTTTACCGGCCGAGGAAATGAATACTTCATCGGTTGCGTCTTTGGCCGAGTACTTATAAGGATTCTGCCAAGGATCTTTTGGAATCTTTGGCTCCGATAGGTAAGGCCCGCCCCAGCTGGATTGATTCATGCCCGCTGGCAGAGTGACCAGGTCTTCCAGCTTTTTAGGAAACGACAGTGTCGACAACTTGTAGTTGATGCACTGCGTCTTGAGCGTGCTGATCTGCGTGAACGCTGCCTTGTTCTGCGCGTTACCTTGCATGCTGAGCACCGCGACGGTGGATAGCGACGCAAGGATGACCAAAATCGCCATCACCAACAAGAGTTCTAGCAACGTAAAACCTTGGCGACTTTGGCGTCGCATTGTTCGATTCAACTTCACTCGACCAACTTTCTTAAATTTTGCTTCTGTAAAACGCATCTCTTCATCTCCTAGTATTTAGTGACAAGTCTTTTACAGGCTCGTCTTAGTTTTTAGGCTGTTTTGCTTCGTCCAAACTATCCCATCGCGCTTCCCATTTTCATAATTGGCAGCAGCAAAGCCACCACCACGATCAAGACAATTCCTGCCATGATCATCAGCATCAGAGGCTCGATCAATTTTACCATTAGGTCCAATCGACGAATCGTTTGCTTTTCTAAGCCGTCGGAAATATTAACCAACACTGAATCCAACGAATTGGATTCTTCTGCAACGCTGATCATTTCAGTAACGTTGTACGGGAAATGGCCAGACTTCTTAAGTGGAACGGACAAGGACTCTCCCGCCGTAATGTTTTCTGAAGCGTCCGCAATTGCCTCCGACAGCACGCGATTACCTGCTGCGTCGCGACTGATTTCGAGTGCTTTCAAAATTGGCACGCCGTTCTTGAGTAACGTGCCCAGAACGCGACAGAATCTTGCAACAGCCAGCGAGAGAAAAATCCCGCCAAGCATTGGTATCTTAATTTTGACACGGTCTAACCAGCGTTTGCCCTTGTCGGAGTTCAATTGAACTTTCACGACGAGGCCAATTATCAGCATTAAAATTAGAGCTGGGATGCCCCAAACTTGTACTCGTCGACTGAACGCCAACAGTGCTTCAGTGATCCACGGCAGTTGCCCCTTGGCACGCAACGTGGAAAACATCGTCTCGAACTGCGGAACGAAGTAAACCAACAACACGGTCACGATCACGCTTCCCATGCTCATTAAAACCGCAGGGTAGATCATCGCCCCAATGGTCCGCGATCGCAGTTCGGATTGTTGCTCGGTAAACGCCGCGACACGCGAAAGGGCGTCCTCTAGGAATCCGCCTTCTGCTCCGGCGCGAGACATGTTGATTGCCATGTCGCTGAAAATCTTTGGATGGGCCGCAAACGCCTCGGATAAATCCACACCGTCTTCGACTCGACGAATGACATCGTCCAGTGCCGTTTTAAGCGACGGGATTTTGGTTTGCTGACCGAGAATCTTCAATGACTTCAGCAACGGCACGCCATTGGATAGCAGAGAAGCCATTTGCTCATAGAACACAGCAATCTTTTGGTCGCTAATTCCTCCACCTATCGAGCTCAGCGAGAAGCCTTTTGACTCTTTGGGCGCATCGACCTTAATTGGAAACAACGACTGGTTTGACAGCGCATTGGTCACCTCGACTTCCGTGTTTGCGGTCATCGTTCCGGAGACTTTGGCTCCGTCTAGCCCGCGCGCGATATAGGTGAATTCTGGCATGAATTTGTGTCGTAGACCCGCGGTCGATTAAACCCGGTCACCTTTGGTGATACGTAGTATTTCGTCAATGGAAGTGTGACCGAG
Source organism: uncultured Pirellulaceae bacterium (assembly GCA_938036435.1). GTDB lineage: Bacteria > Planctomycetota > Planctomycetia > Pirellulales > Pirellulaceae > Mariniblastus. The sequence goes on from CALHPU010000105.1 coordinate 39,198, forward strand.
CAAGACTTTCGCCCAACCGTCATCTCGTAACGTTTTCATTCCGCCAGCAATCGCGGCTTTCTTGATCTCCCAAGTGCTGACGCCTTCGTGAGCCAGTTCTCGCAGAGAATCATCAACCACCAACAATTCGTAGACACCAAGGCGTCCTCGGTAACCAACGTCGCGACACTCGCGACAGCCAACCGGCTCGTAGATGGTGGCGTCCTTCAGTTTGTTAGTCGGAAAATCCGAAGGTACATCGGCCGCTTTTAGGCTCACGGCTTTCTTACAGTCGCACAAACGACGCACCAAACGCTGGGCCATAACCGCCTCGACTGTACTGGCGACAAGAAATGGCTCCACGCCCATGTCGCTCATTCGAGTAAACGCTCCAGCGGCATCGTTGGTGTGCAGTGTGCTAAAGACCAAGTGGCCTGTAAGTGAAGCTTGAATCGCATTTTCTGCAGTTTCCAAATCGCGAATTTCACCCACCAAAACCACATCAGGATCGTGACGCAAAATACTACGCAGCGAATGCCCGAACGTCAAACCGATCTTATGATGCACTTGAATCTGGTTGATCCCATCTAACTGGTATTCAACCGGGTCCTCGGTAGTGATGATTTTTGTTGTCGGATCATTGATCTCAATCAGAGAACTATACAGCGTCGTTGTTTTACCTGAACCGGTCGGACCCGTTACCAGAATAATTCCGTGCGGCATGCGAATCAGCTTGCTAAAGATCTCGCGCGTCTCCTCGCCCATGCCAAGGCTCTCGAGGTTGAAGACCATCGAGCCCTTGTCCAAGATCCTCATCACAAGGCTTTCACCATGGATCATTGGGATGACCGACACACGAACATCCACATCGCGCCCTTGGTATCGAAGCTTAATCCTTCCATCCTGAGGCAGTCTTTTCTCGGCGATGTTCAATTTGGCCATGATCTTCAGGCGACTGATGATCGCTGAACGAAAATGGTTGATTTCCGCCGGGACAGGTTGAGTATGCAGGATACCGTCGATCCGATAGCGAATAACAATTGCGTCCTTTTGCGATTCAATATGAACATCACTGGTACGCGTTTCGATGGCCTCCAAAAGAATCTCGTTCACGAGTCGAACAACGCTGGCCTCTTGTGCCATTTCAGAAAGTTCGCTGCCGTCGAGCTCGAGTTCTTCAAGCAGTTCGATGCCGCTCTCTTCGATCTTCTGTTTAATCAGCCCCTCGATCGTCTCACCGCCGACGCCCAAGTGGGTCTTGATTAGTTTGGCGATCTCGCTTTTTTCAGCTAAAACAGGTTCGACCATCAGCCCCGTTGCGGCGCTGATCTCATCCAAAGGATAGAAATCCAGCGGATCGCTGGTGGCCACGAACAGCGTGTTACCGTCTTTGCGGATCGGGAACAGGATCTGGCGATAGATTATCTTTTGAGGAAAGTCCTTGAGCAGCGCGAGGTCTACTTCTGTGTTGTTGAGATCAACAAACTCAACTCCCGCCTCGCGAGCCAGCGTCTCAAGTGCTTTAAATTTATCTACGGCACCGCTACCGACCAAATGGGCCAACAATTCGTCCCCGGAAAGCGCGTGGGGAGTCTGGGAGGAGGCCAGTTGATCAGAATTGATCAGGCCTTGTTCCAGTAAAATTGAGCCAATTTCCATTTGATTGTGCGTGCGTGGTCAATGAGAATCCAAAAGGGGATCTTTGGAGTGTAAATTATACAGCGCCACTAATGCTTGCGCGTTTTGGGGGCTAATTTATGATTTTGACAAGTAAACGGGATGAGGTTTATATGGGTTAGTCTTATTTCGCTTCGCAAAAGTACCGATGAGTAAACGCCGCGTCCTGCTACTTGTAATACTACGTTGCAGAACACGGCATTGTTTTTCATTGAAGCACAATATCCCCTACTAAGATTTGCGGATCAAAGTTGCACGAAAACAGTAAGTGCCTCGCGAATTGGGAAAAATGAAGTGGATCTTGCTGACGCCTAGAGGCCTTCGTCGTCGCCACCGCGACCTCCACGCCTGCCTCCGCCGGGAGGACCACCACCATCGCGACCGCCGCGCGCTCCAGCGTCTCTTCCACCACGGCCTCCGTCTCTGCCGCCACGCCCACCGCCGTCGCGACCGCCACGAAATCCACCGCGGTTTTCCTCAAACGCAAATGACTCGCCGAGCATTTTCTTGATTTTGTTTTGTTGCTCGGGAGTTAGCACTGACAGAATTTCATTCTGTGCGTCCTCACGCGCTTTGGCGATTTGCTCCTCAAGTTTATCTTTTACTTCTTCTGCCTTTTCCTTGACCGCTTCGATCTGATCATCGGTGAGTCCCAGCTCCTCTTTGATTTTGCTGTTATTTAGCAGCCCTTGGGTGCCGCCGCGTTTGGCTTGCATTTGAAAGGTGAGTTCCGAAAGTCGAGACATCTGATGTGGAAGTAGAACCTCCTCTAACTTCTCATCAACGGACTCCATCTTTTCTTGAATCGCATCACGAATTTCTTCCATCAGCGCTTCGCGGTCGACGTCCGGTTCACGGAAACGTTCTCTCATTGCACCAAACGTTTCGCGAAAGACATCTCTCATATCGCCTTGAAGTTCGTCCAGCGCATCGACTTGCTCCTCGTCGAGTTCAAGTTCCTCGGCAACCCTAGAATCGCCCAGCAATGACATTGATGAATTCCCCATCATTCCACCAAAACCGCCGCCGGGGCCACCTCGGCCACCGCCCCGTTGGGCAGCGACTTCAGTCGTGGTCATTGCAACCAAAAGCATCGAGAACAGCGCGACAGTTACCGCCGCAAGAAGTCGTTTGAAGTTCATTGTGAATCCCTTTTGTGAAAGTCTGGTAACTGGCAGATAGGCTGTGTTTCGACCGATCGCCGAGCCAAAGTGAGCTAATACGGCTAGTGGTTTGTCAGGGATGGAAGTTAGAGTGTGTCATCGTAGCCGGAGTCGCCAGACTTCGGTTTTATACTGCTGAACTGAATTCTGGCGAATCCAGCTACCCTAAAATTAAAGGTTGACAGACCACTAGGCATTGAAACCTCAATGCCTGTCTTAGTCACGAAGAATCCACACCAACAGGACGGCCATAATTTGACTTTTCAATGGAAATTTGCGATGAAATTTGCTTGAAACACGCCTAATTCGCCACTTTGGTCAGTATCAGAGTGCTGAAATCGATCGATCTATCTCCCGGTATCGATCGCGTCTCCAACTTCAGACGCTGCGGCCCTTCTTTCAGGGAAATCCGTCCGAGGCGAAAGGGTTTGAAGGCCTTCATCAGAGACTCCTTGCGAGGCAACCTGTCCTCCGCCCCTCCGATGAGACCACTTTCGTTCGCGTGGTCGATTACCGCTGTCACCGAGCCAGCCCCCGCCGACAGAGACAGTTCAACTCCAATGTCAGACTTGTCGAGGCAATAATAGACGTCAACTTCAAACTGACCCGCTTGAGAAACGTCGACTTCCCAGAAAATGTAGTCATCCAAATTGACCCAGTTGGTAAACCAAGAAGAATTCGGATACTTGTTTGAGCGTTTGATTTTCCCAACGGCGTTGGCATCGCGCGCCGGTAACTGAGTGTTCCGATGCGACCGATCACCGACGCGGAATGCTCCCTCTCCTGCACTTGTCTGTTTGAGGGCTAAATTTTCCGCCTCCGTTTTGTTCCTGAATCGTTTGAGCGCTTCGGCAAGGCGCTTTTTCTCTTCCCGATTCTCGACAGGCTCTTTCTGCTGCGGATCCGCCCGCAAATCAAACAATTGGCCGTTGGCGTCCAATCGGTATCGCGTGTCCCGCACGCTGTAACGATCATTCCAATGTGAAAAAATCTCTCGGTCGTATTTCGGCAGCGACTCCGCTTTTGATTCAGGCGCACCTGTCAACAACGGCACCAGTGATACGCCGTCGATGGACTGCGAAGGCAAACCCACCGAACATAATTCGGCCAAGGTTGGCAATAAATCGATGGCGCCGGCAATCGTCGTAACGGTTCGGCCGGCAGCCACCGAAGTCGGCCAGCGCACAAACAGAGGCGACCTTACACCGCCTTCGTCAACGGAGCCTTTGCGCCCCTTGAGCCCGGCGTTGAAGCGTTTCCCGTTGGGGCCATTGTCACAAAAGTAAACCACAATCGTGTTGTCTTGGATCTTTAGGCGTTCAAGTTTCTCTAGAACGCGCCCCACATTCTCGTCAAGGTTCTCGCACATCGCCAAAGCTGCTCTGGCGTGCAAGACTTCATCGGCAGATAGTCCTTCCGGGAGTTGCTTCAGATCCTTATCCGCGAATCGCTGCCAGAAACGATCCGGCACTTGCATGGGCGAATGGGGAGTGTTGAAAGGCAGATACACAAAAAACGGTTTCGACTCTCGCGCACTGTCTTCAATGAACTTAATCGCATGATTGGTCAGATCATCGGCGAGAAAGCCTTCGCCTTGGACGATCGTATTATTATGGTCAAGCGGCGGCGAAAAATAGTGGCCCCAGTGACCGCTACAGAAACCATAGAATTCGTCAAATCCACGACAGACCGGATGCCACGGAGGTTGCATGCCATTGTGCCACTTTCCAAATGCGGCCGTCCTGTAGCCCGCGTCACAGAAAGCATCTGCGATCGTTTTTACTTCAAGCGACAATCGTTCACCGCCGCTTGAAACGCCAGATACGCCATCGCGCAGATGATATCGCCCTGTTAAAAACTCCGCACGCGTCGGAGAGCAAACCGGGCAGACATAAAAGTTCTGAAAAAACGTGCCGTCTCGGGCAAGTGAATCAATGTTCGGTGTCGCGATATCGTTGTTGCCGCAGTGGCTGAAGTCGCCAAACCCTTGGTCGTCCGACAACATCACAATGACGTTTGGACGATCTGCGGCAAGAGTTTCTGCGGCCGCCAGAACCGCCAGTATCGTTAGCCAAACGCAGCCAAGTCGTTTCGTTGCAAAAAACCGACCGAAAAACATAGAAAGTTTCCTTACTGCGAAGCTTGGTGAGACCTTAGGTTTACCCGATGAGCGTCACGTAGCAGAACGCCTTTGGTAGCCTTTTGAGCGATCCGATAAACGTCATTCTCACTACTGACATAACCGATCCCCAATTCCTCAATTGAAGATTGAGGCAAACTGGAATGAAGAAAGACAGGTCGCTCTGCGGTGATCGATGCTATTGATTTAAGTTGTCTCGAAAGCTCGTCCGTTCCAGTTTCGTCGAACTGGCGTTGAAGAGCTTGGCACGTATCAGGATCTGGCGTTTGACCAATCTCGGACCAAACGACAATCGGTCCGTCACCGTCGACGGCAGCTGCCGCGGTAATTACGGCGCTGGCAAAGTCATCCCACGTTTGCTCGCGCCCCGGCTCTTCAATCGTAACGATCACAATGTCGGCATTTTGTATCGGCTCGATCGTCCATTGCTGATTTGCTAAATCCTTCGCTGTGCTGATCACTTTACCGCGCTGCCCCGAGACCGCCTGAGAGACTCCTCCTCCGGGCGAGAACACAAGTTGCAAAGTGAAGAAACAACCAAGATTGTCATTGGCCAGCTGGATCTCTTCGGCGCGTTGCTGGAAACTGTTCGCCCGCGCGCGAAAGGGCTCGGCGCGATCAACCGACCCAAAATCCGGATAGATCGTGTCATGGCCTTCGGAAATATTCCCAGAGGTTGGACTGCCAATGGGAAACACGACATCAGCGTCCACTAATCTTCGGTTGACATGAACAGCATCCCCGGCCTCGTTAGCGGCGAGATATGCCAATCCAAAAGTATTACTCTGGTCATGCACTTGGCAGCTCAGCGATTGATTGCCGATGGTCACTTGAACTATCGCCGGTGGCTCACCATTAGCCGTCTCCGCTTCGGTCTGAATCAATTGCTCAGGCGAAATCCCAAACTGCTTGGCCATCACTGGAGCAACCACCAACAAGACGTCCTCGAGCAATACTCCCTCTCGTTTAAAGTAATCCAAGACAACGCCGACCACTTCGACTGGCCGAGGCAGATTGGATTGGAGCACGATGGCAACGGTGTCTCCGGGAAAAACCCACTCGTTGACGGCGGGATAATCCAGCGGCCGGTCTAGCGCCGACACGATGACTTCAGCCAAAGGCTCACCTCCGTCACGGCAAATTGATTGAGGTTCAGATATACACTCGGGGAGTTTGTCCAACATCACGGTTTCCCTCAGTCCTTAATCGGTTATAGCTTGAAGGTCAGCATTTACTCATCCGCCGCTTGATCGGCGCCGTCAGAGCCAACAGAGCCAACAGAGCCATCATCGAGCGCAACAACATACACTTCATTGTCCAGCGTGACTTCGTCGCCGACAACCAGTTTCTTTTTGCGGCGCGTCTCTACTTGGTCGTTGACTAGCACTTCACCGGCTTGGATGATGCGTTTGGCTTGGCCTCCAGTGGCCACGCCGCAACCTTGCAGGAACTGATCCAGTTGAATCGTTACCGTATCCTGTCCGGATTGCGTGTCGGGTGAATCAGCTTTTTTTTCTTCGGCCATCGATCTCAATCAGTTTGTTTGTGGGCCAGTTGAGTTGCTGACGGTGTAGGTTCAGAGAATTTTGGGGACGCTGCCAAACCGGCAGAAAGACGTTAAACTCTTCAGCCCATAACTTAACTTCCTTTTCAGATTAAATCAGCCCGGAACGAAGATGGACCAGCGTTTTTTTTGCCTGCGGGGCTTCATGAAGTCCGGAACCAACTGGCTTGGTGGATTGCTAAACACCCACCATGACATTTCGGTCGTTGGCGAATTTCATTTTGAGCACGTCGTGGCGGAAATGAACAGGATGTTCAGAACCAATGTTCTGTACAGCGAAATCCCCGACCTGCCAACCGAGACGCGGAACCGTTTTGATGCTCTGGTCAGGTCGACAATAGCTCAGGCCGCCGACCCCAACGCAGCCCTAATTGCCGACCGCACTCCGCACTCTATCGAACCAGTCACCTTGCGGGGAGTGCCTCATATCTCCATCATTCGAGATGGACGCGACGTATTGGTCAGTCGAGCATTTCACTTGTTCAACAATCCTCAGGCGCACCGTTTGTTCAAACGTCTGCCAGAGATGGCCAAGACGTGGGAACACTTTAAGGCCGACCCTTGGTTCTTTCAAAAGAATCCTGATCAGTTGTTGTGTCATGAGGTAATGGTGCGTGAAAGCGGGATCGCATGGAACCGTCAAGTGATGGCCGACCAAACCGTCCAAGAGCGTCACCCGCAACTGCCCGTTGCGTTTGTGCGTTACGAAGACCTGCACGCCGACGTTCACAAAGAACGACGACGCCTGTTTGAGTTTCTGGAAGTTGATCCAGATGCCTGTGAGCAGATCGAGGGGGACCTTAGTCCCGGGTTTAAGAAAGAACGCCCGGATGAATTCAACCGCAAGGGTGCCGTCGGAGATTGGAGGTTGTACTTCACCGAAGATACAGCGAAGTGGTATGGAGACACCGCAGGTGAGGCGTTGGAACGACTCGGTTATGGCAAAGCGGCCTAGAATTGGAATCAAGAATGTTAGCCGTTTGGGGAATAGATCCAATTTTGCGTGGCGGAACCATGTCTGGGGCTAGTTCGGCTCAAACTAAACTTAACCGAGTAACGTTCTCGATCCGGATAGAAAGCTGATTTCAATAAAATCTTGAAAAAGGGCCCGATCCCTCTTGAGCGTTTGGCGTCTCTTCGTATACTCCCTGTCCTGTCGCAAACGAGGGTTTGACTCGGAACGGACAAAGGGTGACTGCGACAGGCTTCACCGCCCAATTTTTGTCTTTCTTCACTATTCGAGTGTTGGACCTGTTGACGATAGTCGAACCGACTATAAAATCTCGAATTCGATTTTGGGGCTGCTAATCCCATCTAAAATCGACCAACTGGCGTCTAGCGGTTGGAGATGTGAAGTTGACGGTGGTCGCGATTGCGGTATTTTTGTGTCGCAATGTCGATCACCCTCAATTTTAGCTCGGATTCGTCCGAATAATTTGAGTCTGTCAGGCGGAAGAGCCTGATGAATGTTCTTTGACAATTTAGTTGTAAATTAAGATGGCATCAGGATGTTTGATGCTGAGGATTTCTTCGCGGGGATCTGAGGCTGTAAACAAACATCCACGACTGTTTGGATGACAACGGCACGCTTGGTGAGATTGATTCTTGAGGTTTCCTCAGGAGCCAATTGATCTGACGACTGAAGTCGCGTTGCAAGTGAAAGC
>CALHPU010000106.1 GCA_938036435.1 uncultured Pirellulaceae bacterium
TTCATCGACTGGATGCTCAACGTGGAAGAACTGCTGATCAGAAACCGATAAGGAAAACTGTCTAAGAATCACGACAAAAAAGAACCTCGGTGGATTATCAGGCCCACCGAGGATTTCCGATCTGGTATAGAGTGAGGCCCCAAATAGCAAGCCCGCACCCGCCACTCAAACCGTTATACTTATCGGCTTCCATTGCCATTAAGCTCGTACTCAAAAGAGTCCGATCACGGAACGAGTGGGATCGCAGGGGCTCGAACCCTGGACCTACGGATTAAAAGTCCGTTGCTCTACCGACTGAGCTACGATCCCAGCGACTTCCGCGTTTCCGTTTCAGTCACGAGGCGGATAAGATGCCCGATCTTCAGTTAGGTGTCAAGGGCCAAGTGAAAGGTTCGGTAAAAGATTCAAATTTCTGGAACATGTGACCCCTAATCCCGGATTCATGGGTTGTTTTTATCTAGTCGTTTTTATGCGTGATGTTGGTTTTTGGACTTTAGAAAACTTCAAGCTGTTATCTGCCAAGAGCGTTGACAGAAAAATGCGTTGACGGAAAAATTGAACTTCGACCAAACGCCAACCCGAGAATTTAGACGTTATTTTGCTTCATTAGGAGCTGGTGGCTTGTTCAGGCAGTGCGAATAACACGGCAACATTATTCAAGGATGTTACAAAAGGGCTACATTAGCAAATCTGAGGCCCGTAACTCATTCGCTAATCCAGTGATGAACCGGCGCGCCTTAGCAAATTCGATAAGGGAAGCTTTATCGTTGATGACCGACCGGTTCAGCGATTCATTCAGTGCACCCAGATCACCGAGGAATTCGCTGGCAGCTTCCTCCGTCGTCAATGTTTTGTCCAGAATCGCTTCATCGATACTTTTAACTTGCGAGGCGAACTCTTCCCGCTGCAACAGTGATGGCCATGACAAAGTTCGTCCTTGCCGGTCAATTTCCTTGTTCGTCAATCGAAACGGAACGCTGAGGACTCCAAGGTTATCTGCCGCAACGGTTCCCGCTCGTAACGCTCGGAAATCGCCCTTCGCTTCGGTCAAAGCGATTTTGAGTTGTTTCGAGTTGGCTCTTCTGTTCTCGTCGAACCCCAATTGGACAAGACTCTCCTTGAATTGTCGCTTCGACAACTGGGCCTGACGCTCGGCCAATTCTGCTGCTGCGGCCTGTTGATTCTGAAACTGCTCGATCGCCAGCCTTTGACGTTCGGCGGGGCTCACACGTGACCGGCTGCCGCTACCTCCAGAAGAACCTCTGGCTCGCGAGATGCTTCTACCACCGGAAGCGCTTCGGCCACCTCCGGAAAATCCTCCGGACCGAGCGCCCGACTGGGCATACAATTGCGGACTGGCCCACAGAATCCCAACGCTTACGAGCAATATCGCTAAAAAGAAAGTTCTCATGACTCATTCCCTTTTGCTGAATCCATCATGTCAATGCGATAGGCACATGCTTAAGAGGCAACGAGATACAGGTGCTTACTACCGAGAGCCAGTTTTTTTGAAAAAACGAAACATTCTCTTGAGCAATAGTCCCGGCGACCCGGGAACCGTAACTATCAACACACTGTCGGCAGACCGAAGGGGACGTGCTGGCATGCGGTTTGTTTGCTAACCTCCCACGTGGAAGTATTAAGGGGGCAGGTTAATGGGCTGTTCCAGATTGAAATCAAGCTCTTCCTTCTTCAGTCGGCTGATCGCGACTGCCTCCGAGCGTTGTTTTCAATTATGGTGAGCCTGCGATCAACTTCCGTTAACGCGAGTGATGCTAATATACATATCAAGGCTAAGAAAGTGTGGTGCCCACTGCTGTGAGAAGATCCGCTAGAAGCATAGCCGGCTGCTAAATAAACGATGGAGAGGGATAACAGTATCGCCACATGGATCTTCAACATGTGTTTCATCGTCTAATTCAGATTAATATAATCGTTCAGGACAGCAGCCACGCCGAGGAATGAATTGGGCTTAGGATGAGGATGATTCCATCCTATTGTTCAGAAAATTTGAACCGTTGCTTTTTTTGCGAGGCCGAGTCATCGACCTCTTCCAAAGACCACTGGCCGTTCTGGGTCTTGTTAGATTTTGGAGATGTTGCGGAGCCGTTTGCTTTGCCGTCGCCGTCAACCTCTTCGATCGACCAATTGCCTTCGCTGGCTGATTTAGCAGAACTTTGGCTTTGTCTCGATCGCATTGGCTCTCCGTTCGATTCGAAGAGTCCTTCCTTGATCTTGTACTTGTCAGATTCTTGTTTTGGCTCGAACAAACCTTCTTTGATCCGATAGTTATCATCGGGATCCGATCGCTCAGGCGAATACACGCCGCCCTGCCCTGCTCGATCATTTGGGGCGGTCGGTTGCTCGCGCGGAGCAGACATAGAGCGAAAGAACATCAACGCTCCAAAAAAGATGATCGCAGGAAAGATCAATTTACCGATTCCGCCGCGGCGACGACGAGGCTGTTCGGGAAATCCATAACTCATTTGGCACCAAGGGACAGTGGAGTGAAAGGCGGTTGACGCGGGGCAGCGAAGGCTTCGCCAAAACGTAACAAAATTTTAAGGCACGATGTGATAGGTTCCAAGTATTTAAGCAAAAGTTCTCGCACACGAAAAAGTGTCTTTGCCCGTAGAAGCTTAGAATCACACCAATTTTTTTGGCACCAAAGATCCGCAAACTTTGTCCAGCCTGCCGCGAAAGCCGCTTAGGTAAACATTTCTTGCGACGGTGTTGCTGGTGCGGCGTTTTGACGGTCTACCCGACGACTCTGTCAAGGTTATACTCGGTGTCACATAGCACTTCTTGTTCTCTCAATCGGTAAGAATTCGTTCAGCCGAATGTCAAACGCGCTGCTGCCGTTTGATGCTCTCGCGTGATGCCGATATGCTAATGACGTCCACACTTTCAGTTTTAATACTTGAACGCCTTTATATTCTATGACCATCAAGACTGCCTCTAAATCAGAATCTACTGTTACCTGTTCCGGAAGAACCGCATCTTTGATCACCAAGACTCCGCTGCTGGACCAAGGAGACGTGGAAGCGAAACGTGCTGAGATTCTGAAGTACTTCCACGATTCATTCACGCTGTATGAGAGTCTGTTTGAATGTTTGGCCAGCGATGAATCGTTCTACACCCGCGCCAACCGGTTGCGACAGCCGTTAATTTTCTATTACGGTCACACTTCAGTTTTCTATATCAATAAGCTGAATGTTGCCAACCTAATTAACCAGCGCGTCGATGCGCGGCTCGAGTCTATCTTGGCCGTTGGCGTTGATGAGATGTCGTGGGACGACTTGAACGAAAATAACTACGATTGGCCAAAGCCAGCTGAAGTCAAAGCCCATCGCGATGCCACGCGTGAAATCGTTGACAAGTTCATTCGAGAGTGTGATTTTAGTTTGCCGATCACTTGGGATAGCCCAATGTGGATTATCCTAATGGGGATCGAGCACGAAAGGATTCATTTAGAAACATCTTCGATTTTGATCCGTGAACTGCCGTTGGATCAGGTGAAATCGCATCCGGTCTGGGGCAAGATCTGCAAAGAAACCGGTGATGCGCCGCAAAACGATTTGATCTCAATCGCTGGTGGTAAAGTGGAACTTGGCAAATCTCGTGCGAATCCGATTTACGGGTGGGACAATGAATACGGCTACAGTGCTCAGGAGGTAAAAGACTTTAAGGCTTCCAAGTTTCTGGTTTCTAACGGAGAGTTTTTGGAATTTGTAAATGCGGGCGGCTACAAAACCAAAGAGTATTGGACTGAGGAAGGTTGGAATTGGTTGGACTTTAGCCAAGCCATTGCTCCCGTTTATTGGGTTCGCAGTGGAAACACCTTCCGCTATCGCAGCATGTTAGAGGAGATCGACATGCCGTGGGACTGGCCAGCGGAGATCAATTATTTAGAGGCCAAAGCGTTTTGTAATTGGAAATCAAAAGAATCGTCAACGCACGTGCGGATGCCGACCGAGGCCGAATGGCATCAGATGCGTAAGTCATTGGATACTGACCAGCCTTATTGGGATGCGGCGCCGGGGAACATTAATCTGGAAAGCGCGATGTCGCCCTGCCCTGTTAACCGACATCAGTTCGACGGCGGGTTGTTTGACTTAATCGGCAATGTCTGGCAGTGGACTGAGACGCCCATCGATGGCCACGATGGTTTCGAGGTTCATCCAACCTACGATGATTTTTCGACTCCGACTTTCGACGGAAAACACAATATTTTCAAAGGCGGTTGCTGGATTTCGACGGGCAATTATGCGATCAAGGATGCTAGGTACGCGTTTCGCCGCCACTTTTTTCAGTATTCGGGTCTTCGGTACGTTGAGGCGGAACCTTTGCCGGCTCCAGAGGTGAATGCTTACGAGACCGATCAGATGGTGGCGCGGTACATTGAGTTTCATTACGGCGAGCCAGCGGCCAGCGAGTTGGGCGTGAAGAATTTTCCAGTGGAGTGCGTGAAGCGCGTCGCTGCTCATCTAGACGCAAGAGCGACAGCAAAGGCGCTCGATATTGGCTGTTCTGTTGGTCGGTCGGTGTTCGAGCTGGCGCGTCATTTCGATCACGTGGACGGCGTTGATTTATCTGTTCGCCTGATCGAAGCCCCCACGAATCTAAAAAACACTGGCCGCCAAAGGTACGTGTGTCCTCAAGAAGGTGAGTTGCAGAGCTACCGAGAAGTATTGTTGTCGGATTTTGATGACTATGATCAACTCAAGGAAAAGGTAGCGTTCATGCAGGGCGATGCATGTAATTTGCCTGAGAAATTCAAGGACTACGATCTGGTCTTTGGTGGGAATGTTATTGATCGACTTTATGACCCGGGGGCTTTTCTCGAGCTGATCAAGCAACGGATTACGCCGGGCGGCCTGTTGGTGTTAGCATCGCCTTACACTTGGATGGAGGAATACACTCCACGTGACAAATGGCTTGGCGGTTTCAAAGCGCCCACCGGCGAGAACTTCACAACGCTCGAAGGAATCACCGAAGCATTGGCACCTGAGTTTTCGATGATTGGCAAGCCTGAGGACATTCCGTTCGTGATGCAGGAGAACGCGCGGAAGTTTCAGTACGGTGTTTCTGAGATAACGTTCTGGGAGAAGAAGGCGTAGCGATATCGCCTACCCGTTCGTCACCGTAGGACTATCTTCGATGAAACACGACAGCCCACTTGAGTCGCGTCCACGGCTGATGCCTGAGCTCAACTTTCTCTCGGAACTTTATGCACGCGACGCTGCCGGAAGTGTCCTGTTGGCGGAGTATCCGTCCTCCAACAGTACACAAACGTGCTTTCAGAACCTGACCAAGTTTGTGATCCATGACCCGTTTCCACCTCCGGCGAGGGAACTGATAAAGGTACTGGGGCCTCATCACCTCATGTGTGGATGGGGACGTGAACTTCCGGTTGCATCAGAGATTGAACCCTCCCGGCAATTGTTTGATCATTGGCAAAAATTGCTTGGCGACGACGCAGTGCCGGTTTGGCAGGGCGCACCTTCTGTCGATGTACCGCGGTATATTACCCTGTTTCCGCATGAATCGTTGTCGCCGGAGCAACAGGTGATCGACCCGGTGGTAAACTACCAGTTGCACTCGAAATGTGTGATCGAGCAAATTGATTGTCCGCAGGCACGGGTGCTAGACGAGGTTGAGATTCCGTGCGTAGTGAAATTGACCCACGGGTATGCCGGCCTTGGCAATTTTATGATCCGCAGCGATGAAGATCACACGGCAATGTGTAGACAGCTTCAACAGCAATGGCCTAATGCGGAAGTTGTGGTCAATTCAGTGATCGACAACATCGTCGACGACCATGGTGTTCAGTTCTATTTGCGGCCCGACGGATCGACGGTTTGGCTGGGGCTAACGGAGCAGAATTTTAACCAACAACAGCGCTGGTGTGGTGGCGTCTATCGCTCGGAGTTGCAGCAGAGTCAGCTTGAGGCTCTTGTGCCCTTCGTTCAGGCAACGGCTAAACACCTCAGCGAGCGAGGTTATCATGGGCTTGTTGGCATTGACGTCTTGCGCACCGAAGACGGGAGTCGGTATCTGGTCGATGTAAATCCACGGCTGACGGGTATCTCACCTTTTCTGATGGCATCGCGGATTTATGACCGTGATCACGGTTTAAAATTTGGGATCTATCGCGCCAGTTTCAGCTATACGGGTGACTTGAGGCAATTGATCGCTGCGGCAGATGCTGCTTGGAATGACGATGGGGTAAAAGTCATGGTGCTAAGTGCTTTTGAGACAGTGGCGGAAACTGGTGAGACAGTTACAATCTGCCACCTTTCGGCATCGGCGATCACGCTTGAGCGTTGCCAAGCGAAACTCGACCAACTTATTGGCTAGACTGTCTTTTGAAATCACAAGACCTGACAACAGGACCGATCGTCAAACATGTTAGGAATTTGGCGCTGCCGTCGAGCATCGGATTCTTCTTTCAGACGATGTATAACGTTGTCGACTCGTACTACGCCGGGAAGGTGTCCACACAAGCTTTAGCGGCTCTGGGAATCAGCTTTCCTGTGTTTCTAATCATCATTGCAGTCAGTGGTGGTCTTGGACGCGGTTCGTCAGCGTTAATTGCCAATGCGATTGGAGCAGGCGATAAGGAGCGTCAGCGTCGATTTATTTCACAGGCTTTCTCGATAGGCGTGCTGGTATCGATCTTGCTGACCATCGGTGGAATGTTCGTGACGCGCCCGGTGTTTCGGATGCTGGGCGCCCAAGGCGAGTATCTACAGCTGGCGTTGGCTTACATGATTCCAGTTTTTCTTGGTTGTGCGTTTTTCGTAATGACCAATCTTTGCAACGCGATCTTGGTTGCCACTGGCGATAGCCTTACGTTCGGCAAGGTCTTGGTGGGTGGCTTCTTTTTGAATTTGGTTCTGGATCCTTGGTTTCTTTATGGTGGTTGGGGGCTTCCGGCAATGGGGATCGCAGGCATCGCTTGGGCGACGGTCGTTATTCAATGCGCCGGATGCGCCTTGATGCTGACCGTGGTTCGACGAAGACAGCTGATTGATTTTGGACGGTGGCGTGACTTTTTGCCCGACCGAAAGGTTTACTATGAGATTGCCGAACAGGCGGTACCGGCAAGTTTTAACATATTGCAGGTTGTGATCAGTTTCTTTTTGATTACGTACTTTTTGAAAAGTTACGGCGAGGCGGCGGTGGCATCGTTCGGAGTGACGACGCGTATCGAGCAGATTGTGTTGTTGCCGACGCTGGGCCTGTCGGCCGCGATCATGGCGTTGGTGGGGCAGAACAATGGAGCAGGCTTTACCGATCGAATCTTCGATACGATGAAGGTCAGCATTGTGGCCGGGTTAGTGATTAATTTGACGATCTCTGCGCTAATGTTTGTTTTCTCCCGGCAGATGATGGGTGTGTTCACTGACGATCCTGAGGTAATCGACATTGGCGTAAATTGTTTGTGGGTGATTATGCCGATTCAATGGTCGTACATCATGACGTCGGTTCATCTCGCGATGTTACAAGCGATGAAGCGACCGATGTACGGTTTTTTTGAGTCAATGTTGCGTAAGGTAATTTTACCGGTTCCGTTGTTCGCGCTCTTTGTGTGGCAGTGGCAAATGCCGGTCGAATGGATTTGGTATGCCGTCGCCGTGACCAATGTCTTTATGACTGTGGTGACGGTCGTCTGGGGGCAACGCGTGCTAGGGTCAATTTCAAATGATAGTTGCTGAGTCTTCTACACGTATTTGAATTAGGAATCGTAGTGCAAGCGTCCAACTTGCCCGGCGCGAAACAGGCGGGAAGCTTGTGCTTCGTTATTGCGTCAACCGTTCAGTCAATCTAAGGTGTTAAAGCCGATTTTCTACTCCCACTTGCCTTGCCTGAACCTTGAAAATGACGTTTTTCCCAAGAGTCGATTTGAGAAGGTTCGCCGAGTGCCTGTTCGCTTTCGTTCTTTCTTCTGTGCTGTGTTCAATCAGTGCCAATGCTACGGAGCAAAAGAACGTTCTCCTGATTTGTGTGGACGATTTGCGACCCGAGTTGGCATCGTTTGGTGTTTCCTACATTCATTCTCCCAACATCGATCAGCTGGCCAAACGGGGCACATCTTTTCACTGTCACTACGTCAACGCGCCTAGCTGCGGCTGTTCACGATATACGCTTTTGACGGGGCGTTTTGGATCCTCCAACAACCAAGCGCTGTTTACACGGGCCGCTGCCGTGAAAAAGAACGCGGGCGAAGTTCCTCCCAGTATGCCTGAGTGGTTTCGGAAATCTGGGTACACCACTGTCTCAGTCGGGAAGGTTTCGCATCACCCGGGTGGGCGTGGTGGAAAAGACTGGGATGATGGTGACGTAATCGAAATGCCCGATGCGTGGGATCGCCATCTGATGCCCGTTGGTGATTGGCAGCATCCGCGCGGCACAATGCATGGATTGGCCAATGGCGAAATTCGTGTTAAAGGACAGATGTCGGTCATCCAAGCAACCGCAGGTCCCGATTCGATTTACCCCGATGGATTGATCGTTGACAAAGCACTGCAGCAATTAGATTTGCTCGCGAGTGACCAATCGAAACCATTTTTCCTAGCCGTCGGCCTGATCAAACCTCATCTGCCGTTTGGATGCCCTAAAAGGTATCTGGACCTCTACGCCGATGTTGATTTACCTGCGATTGCACATCCCCACAAGCCGGAAGGATTGTCGACGTGGCATAAGTCGGGCGAGTTCTTTGGCCAGTACGCGATGGGTGGAAAAGACCCGCGGACCGACACCGCTTTTGCGGATGAAGTCCGGCGGCACTACGCGGCGTGTGTGAGTTACGCTGATGCCTCTGTCGGTCGCATCATTGAGGGACTGCGACAGACCGGCCAAGAGAAGAACACAATCATTGTTCTCTGGGGCGACCATGGCTGGAATCTTGGTGAACACGGCATTTGGGGGAAACACAATCTTTTCGAGGAAGCACTTCGGTCGCCGCTGATCGTGTTGGATCCGAGTGCTTCGGAAACGGCGACCGGCCAGAAGACCGAGGCAATCGTTGAAACGTTAGATGTTTTTCCTACGATTTGTGACTTGACGCGCGTTTCGAAGCCAGATTTTGTTGAGGGAGTGTCGCTGGTGCCGATCATGAAGGACCCAAGTTTGGCCGGTCGGCCAGCAGTCGGCTACAAGGCAAAAGTTCGCACTCTTCGCACGCAATCTCATCGCTTGATCCTTCACAAAAACGGCGGCGTTGAGTTATACGATCACACTTCACCTGAAAAAGAAACCAAAAACATTGCTCAAACGAACCCCGAATTGGTAAACCAGATGACTGACCGGTTAAACAAACGGTTGCCACGCATCAGAGACCGGTAGGTGCGGGCAATCGGTTGGATCGCAAAGCTTCGAGTTGGTCGTTGAGCAAACGGTCACGCTGTTTTTGATGCATGTGGCTGGTGAAGTTTTTTGGTTTGGGAAAGTCTTTGGCGGTTAGTTCGTGCCCCATTTTTTTTGATGGCTTGAACATCACCATCAAAAAGAGAACCATCCGGTTTTGGTCCAGTGTTGATTAAGAGATTCGCATCCCAATACGCTGCGTGAGCCAGTGAACTACGAAGGAAATTCAAGCCGCGGCTCTTGTAGTTGGAATGCCAACCCCAATCGGAACCAAGCTTGTCACAGATCTCCATTGGAATGTCTCTTTCCATTTGTTTCGACTTGATTCCGTCAATCGCCAATTGATCGATGTTCGGCGTGTTGACCTTTTCAGCACCATAACAACTGATATCCGAATACCCGAGGTCGTCGGTCAGGATGAAAATGACGTTAGGTTGCGTTGGCGTTTGGGCATGGACGGTGACTTCGTTCAGTAGCTGAGTCAAACACGCCAAACAAAAAAGAAATGTTGAGGTGAGGATTTGTTGCAAGCTTTTTTCCAAAAAGTCGATGTGTTATGGAGGTCTTTTAGTTTAACACAAACGTCTGTCCATTGCTCTCGCCGCCTAGCCGGCGAGCTCCCTTAACGCTCCTTGCTCGCACAGTTCTTTGGTGCCGAAGGTTTCGATATTGTGACCAAACGAATGAGCTAGTTGCAGCCACAATCGGTTGTGTGGTTCGTCGCCCACGTTAATGTAACGCCCCGTTTTGAAACCTTTAGCACCACCAACGATCAACATTGGAATGTTCTGTAGCGTGTGCGAGTTGCCCTTGCCCAATTCATTTGTCCAGATCACTAACGTGTTGTCCAGCAGGCTCTGGCCTGTTCCTGGGTCGGGAGTCTCAGCTAGTCGAGTCAACAAGTAATTCATCTCACCAGCGAACCATTGATTAATCTTTACCAGTTTCTTTTGCGAGTCTTCTTTCATATCCGGATCATGCGATAATTGGTGGTGCGGTTCGTTAACTCCGATCCACTTCATGCGTACTTGGCCGACTGAATTCGAATATTGAAGCGTTGCCACGCGATTCATGTCGTTGGCAAACCCGTTGACCAACAAGTCAATTTGCATGCGTGAAATCTTTGGCATGTTGTCATCATTGACCCGCACTCCATCCTCCAATTCTGGTTCGGGAACGAGCAATTCTTGTTGAGCGGCTTGTTTCAAATCATTTTCCATTTGGTAGACAAACTCTTGATGTTCGTCCAACATGAGTTTTCCCGCGCGCCCGACGCGGCCAGCGACCTTTTTTAACTCGAATCGAACGTCGTCGAGGACACTCTGCAGCAGTTCTTGATCCTTACTACGTCCATACATCCTCGAGAAAACGGAGTAGGGATTACTGTTGGGGGCGACAGGCCGGTTATTGCCCGCGTAACACATGCGGGTCCAAGGGTCGGCGCGGTTTGGAACCGACACGCCGAATTCGATCGAGCCAAAACGGGTTTTTTTGTCAGCGCTGGACTGGCAGAAATTCTTCAATTCTTGGTCAATCGAAATTCCACTGGCCCAGCCGGCAGGACTGTCGGAGCCACCTTGGATGTTGCCCGGATTGAGCTCCGTAGCGGTCAACAGACAGCTCATTCCCCGCATGTGACTATCGCCATCGCCTCTAACCTTATTGGAGATGCCCTTTACCAGCAGCATTCTGTCTTTAAAGTCTTCTAGCGGTTGAAGGATGGGAGTCGTCTCAAATTTCTCGCCTTCGGTCTTGGGCCAGAACGAATCTTGCACCACGCCGTTGGGTGAAAACATGATAATGACTCGTTGTTTGTTCTTCGCAGACGTCTTGCGAGATTCGTCGGCAAATAGCGGCAGCCCACCAAGAAATGGAAGCACTGCGGCACTAACGCCTAACTGCTTAAGAAAGCGGCGGCGGAGCAGATCGGTGCAATTCTCTATGTTATTCATGGCATTACTCAATCAGTTAGCATCGGCTGCGACGACGGCGATGCCGACAATCAATTGCCGGACATTGTAATTGGACTGAACAAAGTCTTTGTAAAGATCGTTCAATGTTTCGGGCCCAAAGGCGTGGACTGGCTGTTTGACGAAATGCTGGAACAGCTTTTCGATAAAGTTACGATGGGCGTCGGGGCTGTTGACCAGATAGTGCGCTAGATCTTTGGCTCCGGAGAATGGCACTTCAGTAGCCTCGGGCGTGACGTAAACTGTGCTGGAGTCAATCGGTTTGTTTTTCTCTTTATCTCGGAAGCGTCCTACTGCGTCGAAATTTTCTAGACTGAAACCTAGCGGGTTGATCACGCTATGGCAGCCCTTGCAATTGACGTCTTTGGTCTGGTGCGCCACACGCTCCCGAGTGGTCATCGTTGGATCAAAGTCTTCGTCAAGAGGGTCAACGTCGATCGGAGGCGCCTTTAGCGTTCTGCCCAGCAGGCTCTTGGCGACGAAAACTCCTCGGTGAATGGGAGATGTGTTCTTGTAATATGATAACCCCGTCATCACATAAGGGTGAGTTAGGATGCCGCAACGTCGGTCGGATTCAAAGTCAGTTTTTACGAATATGCCGTCGGTGTCAGCATCAATTCCATAGAACTGAGCGATGCGCGTGTTGACGTAAATTTTGTCGAACAGAAACAGCTGCCGGTAATCTGATTTTTCCGACCAAACAATTTCATGCAGTGATTTTTCGATGGATCCACGTAATGAGTAGATCAATTCTTGGTCGAATCCCGGATAGACGGCCGCGTCCTTGGAGGCGTGTTCCGTTTTCTCCATTTCCAACCAATGGAAGAAAAAATCGGATAACTTTTGACGGGTGCGTGGGCGGTCTAGCATTCCCCAAGCTCGTTCCATAATCGCGCGGCGATCTTTCAGCTCGTTGTTCTCAACCGCTTGCCGAAGAGATTGGTCGGGGATCGAATCCCACATCACGTTGGAGAGCGTTGCGGCGACTGAGTTCTGGCGATCGTCTTGCGACAACGAAGCCGATGGCTCTGCTGTGGACTGAGTCAGATAAAGAAACTGCGGCGACTTGAGTGTCAAAAGAATGGAACGCTTAAGTGCAACCAAGGGGTTGGCTTCCGAGGCAAACTGAGCGTCTAGGAATGAATTTTTTTCTGCGTCGCTTGGTCGGCGACCCAAGGCGATTGTCACAAACCTTTCAGCGAAATCGAAGTGACGCTGCCGCTTTGAGTCAGCAATTTGTCGGTCGGTTGAATCGGGAGTTTGTTCCTGCGTCTTTTCGGTCTTCTTTTTGTCTTGGTTCTTGTAACCCTTTTCTTTTTTTCGTTTCCTCTTTTTTCGTCGGGGCAATTTGCCCAACGTCTCGTCCATCATCTGTTCCAGATTGGCTTCCACGAAGTTCATCGCTTCGATGGCGGCTTGAGTTGTGGCCGTGTCCCATTGTCGGGAAATTGCGGTGCCGCGCGCGTAGCCAACGCTGCTGTCGTCAGCGGGAAATTCGGTGTTGAACACTAGGGAGGCGGAATAATATCCGGGGGAGAGAACGGATTGGGGAATAACCTCTCTCACGCCGCCGGGAGGAATCCACTCAAGTTTCATCCCCGCCTTTTTCTCGTTGAACTTAAACATCGTGAGCGTGATCGGATACGCTTGGCCGCCAGTAAGTTTCATCGACGCTTTGAATTCGGTCTGGTCGGTAGAGTTGACGTTGTTGTCAATCGTGTATTCTTCTTTGTTGACAGAGAGCCGAAACCCGTTGGGGGACGTCACGATAAAGTCGTAGATACCGGTTTCTTTTGCGATCAAGCCTCCGTTCCAGAGAATCGAGAACTGGGAGTCGTCTTTTAGTTCTTCCGCGGCCGGGGTTTTCTCGCCAAAGTCAAAATCGAGGATTACGTCAACGCGCTCTAGTTTGACACCGTCCTTGTACAATTCGCGCGTGCCGAAGTACTTGCCATTGAGTCCGCGTTTTTCCTCTGGAACACCTTCATACTTCAGTTGCTTCATGATGTCAGCAACGGCGTTTTGATATTGCTGGACGGTGCGTCTGGAGAATGCGATCTTGGGTGGATTGTTCCTCAGCTGGGCGGAGCGCGAGTAAAAAGCATGGTGCAGATATTGGCTGACCAGATGCGCGTCCTCTCCCGTGCATAGTTCGGGTTCTCCTTCGGGCATGGTGTCAGAGACATATTTTGCCAGTTCGACAACCGGCAGGTCACCCTCCAACGGAAATTCGTAGACGCCCTCGACACCTTTTGCGGTATCGCCATGGCAATCTGCACAAGACGATTCGTAAATCCTTCGGCCGCTGGCCAGTTGTGATTCGAGCGCTTCATCGACGTGAATGTCTCGCGTGGCAGCAGCGTCAGGTTCAACCGCGGACGATTGTTTGGGTTCTTGAGCGTGCGAGGGCGTCGAGCATAATATGAAAATCGCCGTCAAAAATGTGGCGTATCGAACACGAGTTCTGCGGTTAGACGGCGAAGGCATAATGCGGAGGAATGTTTTTGCAAGAGGGCGAGGTTGCTTGCGATTTAGGTCTTCAACGTTTCTTGGACCAAAGCAACCTTTGTTTCTCTCATGCTAAACTTCTTTGTGGCGATGCAGTGCCGCAGATTCGCGCTCAATCGCCTCATTTATCAACCTTTTGGCCACGTCTACTTCGGCACACTGAGCGATTTTGACCCATTTTCCGGGCTCAAGATCCTTGTAGTGTGCAAAAAAGTGTTCGATTTGCTCGATCGTGATTTCGGGCAGGTCAGAGTAGCTGTCGATCTTTTCGTAGCGACGCGTCAGCTTTGCCGAGGGGACGGCGATAATTTTTTCATCGTGCCCAGCGTCGTCTTCCATGATCAGCACCCCCAATGGCCGACAATTCATGACAGCACCGGGAACAATCGCGCGCGTGTTACAGACCAAGACATCAATGGGGTCGCCATCGGCAGACAACGTATGCGGAACAAATCCGTAGTTCCCCGGATAGACCATCGAAGTGTACAGAAATCTGTCGACAAAAAGGGTCCCGGAAACCTTATCCATCTCGTACTTGATGGGCTGACCGCCGATCGGGACTTCGATGATGACGTTGATGTCTTCGGGAGGATTGTCACCGATCGAAATGTTTTCTATCCGCATAATTTCACGCTAGTGTGAACAAGGTAAGAATTGATTTAGTCTTTCCAAAATGATAGGCCTTGGATTTCATCGGCGAAAGATGGGTTTGGTCAATTGCCGTTTTGTTGGGTTGGGACATAAAAAAGCGAAGCCCCTAAACAAGTTAAGGGCTTCGCAAGCTAATTTAAAATTTTAATTCCGTTGCTACTTTGCGTCAGCGGTGCACGCTTTGACGATAGGCACGATCTTTTCAGCCAGCTTCACCACCGCCTCTTGAACGGTTTCTTCACCCAACCGTAGTACTTTCACAGTTTCCCAGCCCTTACCCTCGACGCCGTTGAGCGTAGTGCGGAATTCTTCGAAGGCTTCGATGAGGCTTTCGTTGGCTTCTTCAGTGAGTCCGGGCATCGTGCCTTTCCAACGCCAATTAAGCTGGCACTGGCCTTTGTACATTTGCGATACCGCACATTTTCCGATGAAAGCACTGAACGTGCAGTAGTCGGATTTGCCGCGTGAGACTGACGTGTAGCTGACATCAAGATCTGTATCGGCGCACATTACTTCTTCGAGTGCCACATATGCATCGTAGGCGCGATCGCTCGGGCAGAGCCGTTCTGTTTCTTCGAGCCATTGTTCGCGTGTGATTTCAGTGGGCGGCATTTCAAAAGACCTCGGTTACTTCAACGAATAGTGTGGTGGTTGCTTTGATCAAATATCTTGAGCCTTCATCATAACCCAAACTTGGGTTTTTCTCACCCCGGATGGCTGTTTTTTTCGCCGCTTGCGAGAATTCTCTTTCTAGATTGCCCATTTAGATTGCCTATTGTTGGCTGTCTGCGACGAACCACCGGTCACTATGCTGTTAGGTTTGTGTTCTGCTACTTTCGTACAAAAAGTAAATTGCGGGTCGCCGCAGGCTTGCACAGTGATTTAGAAATCCGGTATTTTCGGATTAAACGGGAAATCATTTCCTAATTATTACTATCTAGATCCAGCTGACGAAAGTATCTCGTAGCAGCGCTGAGGACCTGAATATCATTGCTCAAAAGTAGTTTGGCATGCCTGAAAGGTTTTCGGGCTACCGCTAGAGTGCCTAACCTAAATTCCAACCGTGAACTGACGATCGACTATGGATATCAAAGCGACTGCTCGCAAGGGCTACATCACCAAGTTTCTTCTGATTGGGCTGGTTGCCTTGGCCATCGGCGGCTGGCATCTGACAGACGCAATTGTTAAAGCACCATCGCTGCGCGAGTATGCTGATGCCTATCTTGAGATGCAAGGACCGCCGAACGAGAATGGCGACTACATGATTAGCGATGGCGATCTTCAGGAAGCTTGGCAGGCCTACGCAGAGCCACGAGGCTTATCCCTCGACAAACCGAAGCTTCACGATGATATCACCTTCTTCGTTACCTACAATTATTTCATTGGTGGAATTTTCACACTGTTGGGTTTGTGGTGTTTGTTCAATGCTCTACCGACGATCGGGAAGTGGATCAAGCTTAGCGATGGTAAGTTGGCTTCCAAGGGCGGCGTTGAAATCGAACTCGAGGACATCACGAAGATCGACAAAACGCGTTGGGAGAAAAAGGGAATTGCCAAAGTCTCGGCAACAGACGCTGACGGGAAATCGCGCACGTTGATTGTCGACGATTTGAAGTTCGAGCGCGAGCCGACGGATCAAATAATGGCTGAAATCGAACGTGTCGCTGGTGTGGATAAAATCATCGGCGGCAAATCAGAAGCGGAGTATGAGGTTCTAAAGCAGGAAAAAGAGGCGGCCCGCCTAGAACGCGAGCAAGCAATGAACCAAATGGAAGAAGAAGGATAAGGTTCTCGAAAAAATGTTCATTTTATGGCTGACGTGAGACAAGGTTTGCGGTGGATTGCGTAGAAGAAATTGGCCGCGGAAGTATGGTATGATTGTCGTACTGGAAATGTGCCGTTCGCAGCCGTAAGCAAAAGTTAGGTTAATCCCACTTAACCCATGGCCGATTTGAAAAACGTATCGTGCCCAAGTTGCCATCAAAAGTATCGCTTGCCCGATTCGATTGAAGATCGAAAAGTGGTTTGCCGAGCATGTCAAGTTGCGTTCACCGTGCCCGGTGGAGATGTTGAAGGCGGAACTGGTGAATCTGCTGCCGAGCAAAGCCAAGGCAGTTTCGACGGAGCCTTATTCGACTCCCTTGACGTTGACGATTTGCTCAACGCGAAAAACTCTGGACTGTCGCAGCCCCGACGCGAATCGGCCGCGTCGACCGACCAATCAAGACAGGGCGCTCAGAAACCGGTCGCTGACCGGCCGGTAAATGCTGCTACCCCAGAGGCGAAAGCTCCAAAGGGGAACAAGACTTCTGCGAAGAAGTCGAAGTCGACTGCTCGCACCGCGGATCCTTTAGACGAAGCGCGTCCGGCAGCGCTTCGGATCACTGTTCTCGATCGTTCAAAAAAGAAGTCCAAGGACAAAAAGAGGAAGAAAAAGAAGAACGCGAAAGTCGCTGCTGCGGAAGCCAAAAAGGAAGCTGAATTTATCGACGCTCAGTCGGATCCGTTTGAAGAGCGCGAAAAGAGTAATGAACCGATCGATGCCGAAGAGCAGGCGGTGTTTGACTACGTTCGGGCGGTCAACGGGCGTAAGAACGCATTTGCAATGATAGTGGCGCTAGCGATTGCCATCGCGCTCGGTGGTTGGTTCGGGGTACAAGAAATCGAACGGTTGCGGACTCCACTGACACAAACAGAGCGAGAGATGCTTGAGGATGAGGGCTTTCGACTCAAAGCAGCGCCAGCGCAGCGCAAGGGGCAGTTCGCCGCGCTGGGCAAGAACGTGCCGCGCGTTGCAGTCGTGCCGGGCGTAAGAATCAACGAGCTTGGTCAGATCGATCAACGGCTTGCCGATCAACGCGGGGGAGACCCGTTCGACCCTAATGCTGCTTTCGGTGAAGATCGGCAACCACCCAAACGAGTCAAACGGGAGTCATCGGTTGATCTCGATACGCGCATCGCCGCAGGAAAAAAGACAAGTTCGTTTTCAGTCGGCCAAGGAAAAGTCTGGGGGCCTGCGTTGGCGGTCTCTGCTCGCAACGTCGTCTTCGTTCCCGAAGGTGACGGTTTGGCCGGTTACGATTTGAATTCGAAGAAACAGATGGACTACAAATCCGTCGCTCTAATTGCCGGCAAATTAGACAGGATCAGCGCGTTGGCCGTTACGCCCGATGCGCGGTTCATGATGGCGGGGTTTAAATCGGGCCGTGTAAAGCTGTTTCAGCTCGATTCGCAGAGTAGGTTCTTTGAAATTACTAGACTGCGCCAAAAGCACTATCGACCGATTCAGAAAATCGTCGTCTCTCCTGATTCCAATCTGTTCGCCACTCTCGATGCGGAAGAGCAGCTTGCTGTTTGGGAGGTGGAGACCGGTGAAAATAGGTGGAATCGCAAGATTGAAAAGCCCCAAGATGGAGGCGGTGAGCAGCGATGCTTGGCCGTTTGCTTCTCCAGCGACGCTCAACAGTTGCTTGTCGCGATGACGCAATCGGACCTAGTGATCAACACCAGCGATGGAGACGAGGTTGCTCTGAAAAAGCGGCCGACAAGAAAATCGGCAGTCTTGTCTCCCACCAATCGCATGACTATCAGTTGTACTGAAACCGAGATGGCTGGGTTTTCGATCGGTAAAGATTTTGAGCTGTGGAAGAAGTCAATCAGCAAAACGCAGGCTCCCATTACCGCGTTGGATCCAAGTGAAACGATGGGACTGTTTTTCGATGGAGGCGAATCGATTGTTAGTTTTGATTTGCAAACAGGCGATCTAGTTGGACGATTGCCACCGGTGGACGGATTGAGGCATCAGCCTGAATCGGAACTGATGGTTTCAGTTGACGGTCAGTACTTGCTCTCTAGCGCTCGGAACTACGCCAATGGCAAGCTGCCCATCAATCACGCAAATTTGCCCAAAGCGAACGTGTCAGAACTACCGCCAGCGTTGCCTCTTCCGCGCCGCGTTATTCCAGAGTTGTGGGGCGCGGAGCAAGGGAAGCGTTCCCGCAGGCTGACTCGCATTTCGCCACCGGATTCAGGTAAGAAAATCTCTGCGGTAACGATTAACGACGATGGTTTGCTGTTTTATTCGACCACTTCAGGAAGTCTGTATGTCTACGATTGGACCAACCGAATTTTGCTTCAGGAGATACAGGTTGATCGCGATAAGACAATTTCTGCACTGGCCATTTGTGGAAAGTGGTTGGCGGCAGGACTTAATCGCGGCGGAATCTTGCTGTACGAGGTTCGTGCATCGGGCAGTTTGAAATCTCATGGCGGCGTGTTTGGTCATAACGCAGCGGTGGTTGGGATTAGGGCAATGCCGGCTAAGGTGAATCAGGAAGCGCAGGATCTTTTTTCGATTGCCTCGGTATCTAGGGATGGTAATTTACGAGTTTGGGAGATTCCAACACGGGGCAGCCTGTTGAACGTCGAGACTATTCCAGAAGCTCCCAAAGCGTTGGTCGTGTTGGACGATCGCGAGATTCTAGTTGCCAGCACGAGTCGCTTAGCGAGGGTAAATCCAGACACGCAAAAAGTTTCCGTCGAGGGATCGCAAAAGGGAGGAACGCGCGTTGCGTTGTCGCCTGACGGGAAGAAACTTGCGTTTGTTAATCGGAGGGAGATCAAAATTGCCAAAACGAGGACCGGCGTTGCTGGCGATGGCGTGCCGCTCGATCAGGTTCCGGGGGCAATTCAATTCACGCTTGATTCTAGGATGCTGCAAATCGATTTCTCGAAGAACGTAGGCGTCGTAAATTTCAAGACTGGCAAAACGATCGATGTCATCGATGCGGAGATTCGGCCGCATACGGAACTCGAAACACTTTTCGCCGTTTCGCCCGAAGGAACTCTGATGGCGGCGGTCTCCAAGGATGGTACGCGCATCATCATTTTGTCAGCGGAGAAATAGGTAATGTCTGTATCACAAGATGCTGAAGGCCATGGGGAGACCGATCGTGACAAACCGTTGATGGTGTCGTCCCTTTCGACGTTCAGTATGGTCATGGGGCTGTCGTCGTGTGTATTGTTGCTGTTGGTTATTCCTGCTGTCGCAACGGCGATCCTTGCAATTGTCACTGGGCACATTTCAGCGGCTTATGTGCGGGCCAACAAAGTTGAGCTGTTGGGGTTGGGACGTGCTCGCATAGGGTTGCTTTTGGGATACTTCTGTTTGGCCGCGGCAGCATTTCTTTTTCCGCAAATGGAGCGTGGTCGATTGCTGGTTCGAGGAATGTTGGCCTCCGATCATTCTGTGGCGGCGCGAGACATCTCCCAATTTAGCGACGGGATACTGGGGAAGTATGAAAGAGAAGTCTATAACAATCCGGAGCCAACCGATGGGGACGGCCCCGTTGCGGTGACTCTGGCGAAAAATTTTCGACGCGAACTAAAGGCGGTGCTTCAGGATGTGTTGGAGTTAGAGAATGGAAAAGGCCTTTCTTGGGACGCGTCGCGATTGAAGTGTCACTGTTATTACAATAGTGGTGTTGTGTTTTTCGTCAGAGAACCGGGGCTTGCCGGTTTCAACGATTCTGCCTTGGACATGCTAACTCGTTCGGCTTGGCAATTGGCGTTAGAGACGGTGCAGAATTCTGAAGGGATTGAAGCCACATTCCCGGTCGCAGTTTGCATTATGGGTAAACGTCAATGTCAGACATTTGTCATGGGGCAGACGCCAAATGTCGATATAAGCAATCAGGATCCCACTTATTCGGGGCCCGACTCTGCCAATGTTCTTACTCTCCTGCAATAAAACCCGTTAATTTCTGGGGTTAGAAGGATGGTTTGATGTAAGTGCATTCGCAACAGAGGAGCACTGTTTGAGGGCGGCACACCCTTTAGGGTAACCATTGTAATCTCGTGAATTTAACTAACCGGTAGCGTCAAGGAAGGTAGAGCCCCAAAGGCCGTTCAACCGGAAAAGTTGATCTCCTTTGAAAACCAATTGTCTTTAGCCTCCTGACAAGCCTCTGGGGGTGTAGAAACGCCACGGTCTCGCTCACAAAAACATGTCACTTTTGAAACGCCAAAACGCGACCGACGCAGCTAAAGCTGCCGCGTTATTCGCCGATATCGACGACGACCCAAGGTTAGGGCGGCTGGATCATTATCTAATTGGCTGCATGGCGTTTTGGGGCTATTTGGCGGTCTATGGCCTGCTGGTTGGCGTTCGGTTTGCCGTGCCAATGTTCTGCGTCTTGTGCAGTGCCCTTGCAGGCTGCCTTCTGTTTTTGCTGAGAGCTAAAACCTTTTCTCGACACGGGATCGCCAATTTTTTCTTGTTTGTGTCGCTCGCGTCGCTGCTTTACTACTGCAATTTGAATCCCGCCGGGCTTTCCCAAGCACAGTTCTTCTTTCCGGTGGTGTGTTTGATCGCCTCGCAACTAAAAGGCGTTACGACGGCGATACGGTGGTACGGTCTGGTGATCATCGTCACTTTCTTCAGCTATTACCCTTTTCTCTCAGGCGGTGAACAAACCCCTTTGGTCGACCCATTGGGAAACTTTATCTTCAATATGCTGCTCAGTTTTACGATGATGTGGCTTGCCGGGGAGGCGGAACACTATCTTAGCTCGCGCTCAAGCGAGCAAAATAAGCTTGCCGACACGCTGCGTGAGAATGCTCGACTGCTTGAACTTGCTGAAGAAACGGCCGGGGTTGGGCATTGGCGATGGAACCTAAAGCACGAACAGTTTGATTTCTCTGATGAGCTTTCGCGGATTCTCGGGCTCACGGATAAAATGGTGCCAAGCCTTGGGTTGTTGTTGAATCGTTTTACGACTTCCGATGCCAACCGACTTTATGACTCTTTGCAACAAGCGCGGGAGAATGGAACCCCGTTTGCCGTCGACCTCGCCTTTGAAGAAGAGATCAACGACGTCAAGTATGTTTCTGCAAGAGGCATTTGTCAGCGCGATTCGAAGGGAGAGGTCGATTTTGTTTTTGGTGTAATCCGCGATGACACAGCGCTCAAGAAAGCGACGTCGCGGCTTGCTCAAAAAGCCAAAGACCTGAAGAAGCTCGCCAGTTTTGATCCGCTGACCGGTTTGGCCAATCGGTTTGCGTTTCGGAGGTACTTGCATAGAGCAGTGCGCGGGTCTGTGGAAACCCGTAAGCCGATGGCACTGCTTGTGCTTGACATGGACGGGTTTAAAGAGATCAACGATATGCTGGGACACCCCGTCGGTGACTTGGTGCTAAAACGAACAGCAACTAGGATTCGAAAGGTGGTCGGTAAGCAGAACATTGTCTCACGGCTTGGGGGTGACGAATTCACTGTGATTGTTCGTGCCATGGAATCTGAAGAAGAGGTCCAAGAGATCGGGAGGAAAATCGTTGCCGAGATCCGTCGGCCGATGTTTTTCGGAGGAAATGAACTTCATGTTGGTGCGAGCGTTGGTGCTAGTTTTTGTCCGGTCAATACTGAACGTTCGGATGAGCTGTTTACTTTCGCAGATACGGCGATGTATGCGGCAAAATTCGGCGACCGAGATGTGGTCATGTACGACGCGAAAATGACAGAGGAATTGATCACTCGGAAGAGGGCTGAAAGTAAGTTGTCGACCGCACTTGAGCGCGATGAGTTCCACTTGGTTTACCAACCGCAAGTTGACATTGACAGTGGGAGAATTAACGGATTCGAAGCGCTCGTGCGGTGGAGCCAAAACGGGCAGGTGGTCTCTCCCGCAGAATTTATTCCATTGCTCGAAAGCACGGGACGAATTGTTGAGGTAGGCAATTGGATT
Source organism: uncultured Pirellulaceae bacterium (assembly GCA_938036435.1). GTDB lineage: Bacteria > Planctomycetota > Planctomycetia > Pirellulales > Pirellulaceae > Mariniblastus. The sequence goes on from CALHPU010000106.1 coordinate 22,244, forward strand.
ATTCAACGTGCTTGCCAACAGGCGGCTCAATGGGCTAGGCAGGGGCACGTTTTCACGATGGCCATCAACATAAGTCCGATGCAATTTCGTGAAGAAGGATTCGTGGAATCGGTCAAGGACGCAATTATTTCAAATGGATTGAGTCCAGAGTTCATTGACATCGAGATTACAGAGACGATGTTGATTTCGGATGTCGGACAAACTTCTGAAAAGCTCGCATTATTGCGCAAGTTTGGCACGAAAATCAGTGTGGATGATTTTGGAACAGGCTACTCTTCTTTAGCATACTTGAAAAACTTCCCGATCGATCGATTGAAAATTGACCGAACCTTCATCAAGGATATTCCCCTACATGATGATGGAGTCATCGCGACGAGCATTATTGTGCTGGGGCAAAGTCTAGATCTGGAAGTGTTGGCCGAAGGTGTCGAAACGCGAGCTCAGTTCGATTTCTTGAAGCAAAATATTTGTAATTCGTACCAAGGGCATTTTTTCAGTCCGCCTGCCGAAGCCAGAGAATGCGAAGAAATGTTGGCCAAACAAGCCTCTACAAGTGCCGAGAGAAGACAGCAGATCCGGCAGCACGGCGACGTCGAAGTGGACATCGTTGGCGAATAGGAGCGGTATCATATATCAAGGTCGCGCGCGGACGCTTGCCCGTTCGGGCATGCATGGTCTAACATGTTTGCTGATGTGCCAAATTTGTAATGCAGCTGGATCTAAGTATCGATGTCTGAAAGTGAACCGCCAACTTCTCCGGCGATCCCCGTTTGTGAAATCACGAAGCGATGTTGGTTTTTGGCAGGCGCTACGGCCAGCGGGAAATCAGAAGTAAGCCTTGAACTAGCCGCTCGGATCAATGCAGAAATCGTTTCCATGGACTCCATGGCGATCTATCGCCTGATGGATGTGGGCACTGCCAAGCCTACAGTCGAGCAACGCGCCGCGGTAAAGCATCACCTGGTCGATATCGTTGACCCCGATGAAATGTTCAGCACCTCACGGTATCACCAAATGGCCCACGAAGCGGTCGCTGATATCTGGTCGCGCGGAAAGGAAGTCCTTTTTGTAGGCGGTACCGCGTTGTACCTGAAAGCCGTTCTGCGAGGCCTGTTCCAAGGCCCGCCGGCTGATTGGGAGTTTCGCAAGGAGATCGAAGCGGACCTCGAACAGTTCGGTGACGAGTATCTTCACCAGCGATTGGAATTGGTCGATCCGGTTTCGGCTCACAATCTGCATCCTAATGATCATCGCCGAATCATTCGCGCTTTAGAGGTCTTCAAATCCACGGGAAAACCGCTCAGTCATCTTCAAATGGAATTCGATCAATCCACCGCTGCGGAGGACTGTCGGGTGTTTGCCCTAAGGCATGCTCGACCGATTTTGCATCAACGCATTGAACAGCGCGTGACCACGATGTTCGAGAAAGGTTTGCTGGACGAAGTGGCTGAGATTCGTCAGAAATTTGATACGCTCTCCCGAACTGCCGCTCAAGCAGTAGGGTACAAAGAGGCGATGGAGCATCTGGATGGGCGAATGTCGATGGACCATGCTGTTGAGCGAATTCGTATTCGGACACGCCGGTTTGCGCGGCATCAAGAAACATGGTTCCGTGGCTTGACCGAGTGCCGCATGGTGGACCTTGAGAAAGACTTCCAAACCGCTGAAACAGTCGATCGACTGTTGAAATTGGCGAAAACGGTTTCCTGATTTGCATCAACCCAGCGCCGCTTACTTGGTCTGAGCAAATCTCTCAAACTGGGAAGTTCGCACGGCGCTTTCTCAAGAGGAAATCAAATTCCGGATGCTTGTACACTTGGACTGCAAAAAGCGGTGGGTTAAAGTATCGTGGTAATTTCCCGACCAACGATTTGGATGTTCGGTCGCTAATCAGCCCGTAGATGGTCGCAGACGCCCAAAACCCTCGATCGCCCGTCGATTGCTTAACCAGATATTTATGAAACCAATCAAAAAACTGCTCGTTGCCAACCGAAGCGAAATCGCCATCCGAGTGTTTCGAAGCGCTACTGAATTAGGACTCAGCACCGTCGCTGTTTATGCTCACGAGGACCGTTACGCCTTACACCGGTTTAAAGCGGACGAGGCGTATCAGATCGGTAATCCGGGCGAGCCAATTAAATCCTATCTGAATATCCCAGCGCTGATTCAACTGTGCTTGGATCATGACGTTGACGCCATCCACCCCGGATATGGATTCCTGTCAGAGAACCCGGACCTCGCGAAGGCTTGTCAGGACAATGGCATCATTTTTGTTGGACCAACTTTAGACACGCTTCAGAAACTTGGCGACAAAACGTCGGCCCGTCTGATCGCCAAAGCCGCCGACGTACCGGTGCTCAGTGGAACTGATGCAGCGATCGTCGATGTAGAATCTGGCCGCAAGCAAGCCAACGAGCTGGGGTATCCACTAATTCTAAAAGCTTCGCACGGCGGCGGTGGGCGCGGGATGAGAGTCGTTCGCACCGAAGAAGAATTTGACGCTGCGTTTGAACAGGCGTCACGCGAATCGCTGTCAGCATTTGGCAGTTCTGAAGTGTTCGTCGAAAAGTTTATCGAGCATGCACGCCATATCGAGATTCAGCTCCTTGGAGACACGCACGGCAACCTTGTCCATCTGTTCGAACGTGATTGTTCTGTTCAGCGGCGGCACCAAAAAGTCGTAGAGATTGCTCCAGCACCAAATTTGCTTCCCGAGGTTAGGCAGGCGCTCTGCGATGCCGCAATCGCAATCGGTAAAGAGGTTGGTTACCAGAATGCAGGGACGGTAGAGTTTTTGGTCGATGCAGATACCAATAAATTTTACTTCATTGAAGTCAATCCACGTATCCAAGTGGAACACACGGTCACCGAAGAGGTGACTGGTGTGGATATCGTGAAGTCGCAGATCATGGTCGCCCAAGGGCTGCCGCTGACCGATGACGCGATCGGGCTGGTCAGCCAAGATTCGATCAAAACTGAAGGCTTCGCACTGCAATGCCGGATCACCACCGAAGATCCCGCCAACAGCTTCATGCCTGATTATGGGCGCGTTGTCCATTACCGTTCTCCCGGTGGCGCGGGCGTTCGACTCGATGCGGGGTCGGCGTATTCCGGAGCGGTAGTTAACCCATTCTACGATTCGATGTTGGTGAAACTGTCGGTGCGAGGCAAGCGTTTCTCCGATGCAATCCAGCGTGCAAAACGTTGCTTGATGGAGTTTCGCATCCGTGGAGTCAAAACTAATATTCCGTTTTTGCTCAAACTGCTGGATCACACAACGTTTTCCAGCGGAGATTGCACAACGCGATTCATCGATCAGACTCCAGAACTTTTCGATTTTCCAGTCCGACAGAATCGTGCTACAAAACTTCTTACCTTTCTTGGCGACGTTATCGTCAATGGTAACGAGTTGGTCAAAGGCCGTGCGGTTGCCACCCGCCGAGACCCGGCGCCTGTTCCGGATTTCGATCGGACCGCCGCGATTCCCAAAGGCACACGTGACAAACTGAAGGAGTTGGGGCCCGAGAAATTCGCTCAATGGGTCAGAGAACAGAAGCGTCTGTTCATTACCGATACCACGTTTCGAGATGCCCATCAGTCCTTACACGCGACTCGGTTTCGCTCTCATGATTTGCTCAATGTTGCCAAAGCTTATTCGATGCGTGCGTCTGACTTGTTCTCTCTGGAGATGTGGGGAGGCGCGACTTTTGATACTTCAATGCGATTCTTGAAAGAGGATCCTTGGCAGCGATTGTCCGACATTCGTGAGAAAGTTCCAAACATTCTTTTGCAGATGTTGCTGCGAGCGTCCAATGCGGTCGGATACACCAACTATCCCGACAATGTCGTGCAAGCTTTCGTCAAAGAAACCGCAGACGCGGGGCTGGATGTGTTTCGCGTATTCGATGCGCTCAATTGGACGCCCAACATGAAGGTCGCGATGGACGCCGTGTTGGAAACGGGAGCTATCTGCGAAGCATCGATCTGCTACACCGGCGACATCCTCAATCCAAAACGCACCAAGTACGATCTGAAGTACTACGTGGATTTGGCCAAAGAGCTTGAAAAGATGGGGGCGCATATTCTTGCCATTAAGGACATGGCTGGACTTTGTAAGCCCGATGCAGCTGCGTTGCTGGTGAAGACGCTCAAGCAAGAGGTTGGCATCCCGATCCATTTCCACACCCACGATACTGCGGGTATTCAAGCGGCCTCGATCCTCAAAGGTGCCGAAAACGACCTCGACATTGCCGACGCTGCCATGGCGCCGATGTCGGGCAACACTTCGCAGCCGAACATGAATACGATTATGGCAGCGCTCGAATTTACCGATCGCAACACGGGTTTGGACCAAAGCGCACTTGATGAGATTGCCGAGTATTGGCGTTGCACGCGTGAGTTTTATGCTCCTTTTGAGTCGATGGTGCTGCCGTCGACGGCTGATCTGTATAACCACGAAATGCCCGGTGGTCAGTACACTAACCTATTTGCCCAAGCGCAGGCTTTGGGACTGGCCGACCGTTGGTCAGAGGTTTGTAGTATCTACGCCGATTGTAATCAGCTACTCGGTGATATCGTGAAGGTGACGCCGACCTCCAAGGCCGTAGGTGACTTGGCGTTGTTCTTGGTGGCGAACAATTTCTCTACCGATACGGTTCTTGATGAGTCGCGCGAGTTTGCTTTTCCTCAATCGGTCATCGATTTGGTCGGTGGCATGATGGGCCAACCGCCTGGCGGATTTGATGCGAAACTGATCAAACGCGTGCTCCAAGACCAAGAACCTGTCGTTGGTCGTCCCGGCGAAACGTTGCCTCCGGCGGACTTTGCGGCAGCCGGAGAAGAGGTTGCCAAGTTTCTTGAACGCGAACCGACACAGCGTGAAATCGTCACGTATTTGCTGTACCCCAAAGTCTACAAGGACTATGTTCTTCATCACAAAAAGTACGGTAACGTAAGTGTCATCCCGACGCCTTATTTCTTCTTTGGGCTTGAGCCTGAAGAAGAATTCACGGTGGTTATCGAAGAAGGTAAAACGCTGATCGTCAAATTCTTGACCGTTGATGGCGGCAACGCACAGGGCAGTCGCACGGTTTACTTTGAACTCAACGGCCAGCCACGAGACGCTTCGGTCATTGATCGGTCGCTGGACAACGTTGCGGTGACTCGCGCTAAAGCAGATCCCGACAACATGAAACACATTGGCTCGACGATGCCTGGAATGGTCGTGACCGTTGCCGTCGAAGTCGGTGACAAGATTGTCAAAGGACAGAAGCTGATCACGCTTGAGGCGATGAAGATGGAAACAACCGTCAATGCTGAAGTCGATGCGACGGTGGCCAAGATCAACGTTTCTGCCGGCGTGCAGGTCGAAACGGGCGATCTAATGATCGAGTTGCAATAAATAATTGCAAGCGGAAAGGCGCAAGCCTTCCGGTCCGTGACACACCCAAGTAGCCTTTGTTCTACGTCCAGCGGTGGGCACAGCACGCCCCCCTCCCCTTGGGAGAGTCGGAGCCTAGGCGACAGGGATGGCGACAGGGATGGCGATAGGGAGGGCGACAGGGATGGCGATAGGGAGGGCGACAGGGAAAACTCGTCCTCCAACCAGAATTCAGCGCTTCGAACGCCGTAACGCTCTACCGTCGTTGTACACAATCCAATTTGCCTTGTTGAAGGGAGGCGGTTCTATTGACCAATATCGATTCCGTCAGCGCGTCTGATCTCGGATCTTTGTTGGAAGACACGTTTCTTGAACGTGTTCTCCATTTTGTAGAAACCGATTCAACCAACACGCGCGCCGTCGAGCTGCTTGCCTCCGACGAATCTCTCACGACTCCTTGTCTTGTGTTTGCAGAAAAACAGAGTGCGGGGCGCGGTCGAGGAGAGAACCGGTGGTGGTCGGCCGAAGGGAGTCTTACGTTCTCGTTGGTTGTCGATTTCAACCAGATTGGGTTTTCAGCCCAGCAAAAACCGCTTTTGCCTCTGTTGGCCGGAATGGCGATCGTTCAGGCTGGCGAATCCCTCATCCCCGTTGGCGACTTTGCTCTCAAGTGGCCCAACGATGTCTATTTGGCTGGGCGTAAGCTTGCCGGTGTGCTGACCGAAGTTCCGTCTCAAGCCGCAGGGCAAGCGGTGATCGGTGTTGGGCTTAATGTCAATAATCAATTCGCTTCGGCACCTGAGGAGCTTAAGGCTACATGTATTGCATTGGCTGACCGGTCGGGAATGATGCACGATCGAGTTGAGGTTTTGCGAACTTTTTTGCAGCGATTCGAGACTTTGATGAAATCATTTGCCGCCGGGGACAGCTTTCTCGATGACTGGCCGCGTTACTGCTTACTATCAGGAAAGAAGGTCACGTTGCGGATCAGCTACGATCAGGTAACCGGCATCTGTCGCGGCATCGACCCCTCGGGTGCTTTGGTGCTTGAGGTTGATGGACAAACGAAAAGCTTTTTTGGTGGTGTGGTTCTGTCGTGGGAATGAGATCGACTTGTTACGAAGTCTGAAAGCGAAGTTCGATTACGTCGGCGCTTGAGAACCCGCAGTCAAGAAAATGCTGTAACGGTACTTCTTATAAGGACTCCTCCGGAGCCGCGTTCGTGGGCGATGAAGAATCTTGGGGCTCAAGCCGCGACACCAGAATGCCGCGTTCCAGAAGCCTCCGCTCCAGAGGAGGCGGCGAGAGGGAATCTGTTGCCCGCCGAAGATCCGACAATTTGGCTCCGATTGGCCCAAGGGAATCGAATTCACCTTTAATTATCTGGCGTTTGCTGCCATATTGACGAGCTTTTCAAGGTCGCGCGGTTTGCCTGATTCAGGTAAGCGGGCTGCTGATTTGACCATAGTCGTCTTTCGCGCCGCGAAAGTAACGCCCGTCGTGCTTCTTTCGCGGAGCGAAAGGCGACTGTGCTGTAGAAAACTTTCCACTGGATTTTCGAAGTGCTACGAACACATACTTGCGGCGAACTGAACAAAGATCACATTGGCCAAACCGTGACCCTTTCCGGTTGGGTAGATCGCGTGCGTGACCACGGGGGCGGGAAATTCATCGATCTGCGCGACCGATATGGCAAAACGCAGGTCGTCATTGATCCTGACTCGCCCAAACAAGCGATGGACAATGTCCAGCCGGTCCGAAACGAGTTTGTGATTCAAGTCATTGGCAAGGTATCCGAGCGTCCTGCGGGCCAAGACAATCCAAAGATCTCGACCGGTCAAATCGAACTTCACGTCGAAGAGCTGAACGTGCTCAACGCGTGTAAGACTCCGCCGTTTGTTCCCAATCAAAAAGACCTGCCCAACGAAGACCTCCGGCTGAAGCACCGATATTTGGATCTGCGTCGCAAGCCGATGCAGGAAACGCTGGTCCTGCGCAGCCGCATCATCAAAGCAATGCGGGACTATTGCGAGGCGAATGATTTCATTGACGTCGAAACGCCAATCCTTGGTCGCAGCACTCCAGAAGGTGCCCGCGATTACTTGGTTCCCAGCCGCGTGCACAACGGACAATTCTATGCCCTGCCGCAATCGCCGCAGATATACAAGCAAATTATGATGATCGCCGGCTACGATCGCTACGTGCAAGTAGCACGGTGTTTTCGCGACGAAGATCTTCGCGCCGACCGTCAGCCAGAATTTACACAGTTAGACATGGAGATGTCTTTTGTCGATGGCGACGATGTGATCGGCATGATTGATGGCATGATGCAGAAATTGGCCAAAGACGTTTTGGATATCGATTTGCAGTTGCCATTGCCGCGTATGACATGGGACGAAGCGATGACCCGTTTTGGGCACGACGCTCCGGACTTGCGGTTTGGTGTTGAGATCGTCGATTTAACCGATATTGCTGCCAAAACCGAATTCCGCGTCTTCCGTAGTGTTGCCGACTCAGGCAAATTCGTCCGAGGTATCTGTGCTCCCAACGGGCAGTCTAAGTTTTCTCGTCGCGGTATCGATGATTTGACTAAATTTGTTCAAGAGGATTTTGGTGCGAAGGGACTTGCTTGGTTCCGTGTCGAGGAAGACGGCACGCTCAATTCAACCATTGCCAAAAATTTCCAAGCCGAAGAACTTGCCGAGATCGCGACGCGGATGGAGGCCAAACCGGGTGATCTGGTGATGATTATTGCAGACACATGGGAGGTCAGCTGTAAAGCACTCTACGGTCTGCGAAAGCGCATCGGTGCGGAGCTTGAACTGTACGATCCGAAGACGATGAATTTTTCTTGGGTCACCGAGTTCCCGATGTTCGAGCACGATCCCGAGGCAGACCGTTGGATTGCCATGCATCATCCATTTACCGCGCCGTTGGAGAGCGATTTGGAGCATTTGGACACTGATCCGGGTAAGGCTCGCGCTCAAGCGTATGATCTGGTCATCAACGGATATGAGGCCGGTGGTGGAACGATTCGTATCCACGACAACAAGATTCAAGAAAAGGTCTTTGGCCTCTTAGGCCTTAACGCCGAAGCGGCTCAGGAACGTTTTGGGTTCCTGTTAGATGCCCTTCAGTACGGTGCCCCTCCGCACGGCGGGATTGCGTTAGGCATCGATCGAGTCGTGATGTTGTTCAATAATCTCGAGAACATTCGAGACTGTATTGCGTTTCCGAAGACGCAGAAGGCGACTGACCTGATGATGGAAGCGCCGAACCTTGTTGAAACGCTTCAACTGAAAGAGTTGGGTATCGAGATCACCAAGACCGATGATGACGCGTAAAGTTTTATCATGAACTGGCGGTGATCTCATCTCCCGAAGCGAAGCAGTTTTGCGCTTCGTTGCCCTTGGTTATTCTTCGCTCCAAGGTTGTGATTTTTTAAAAAGAGCTTTTACACTGTGAGCCGGGTGGGCGCTAGACCCGGTTTTGGGAGCTTCCCTCGCTCAACCGGCACTAACGCCCAAACGGCTAATAAAATCACAGCCTCTCTGCCAAAGGAGCGCGAGCTGGTCTACTTTCGCTCCGCCAAAGGCCGCTGTAGCTAACATCTCAGGCTCGGCGTGTGGTGCTGGCAGCAGGACCTGCGAGTGTACCAACGGTGAATTTGGCTATCGGCCGCCACCGCGTTGACCACCACCGCCTCGTTGGCCACCACCTCGTTGCCCGCCGCCACCACGACCTCCACGCTGTCCAGCTTGGGCCTGGTTGCGGATGTTGCGAAAAAGCTCAGCTGCTTCTTGCTGTCGTTGATTGCGCTCTCTGTTAGCGGCGTCTTGGCCGCTATTTCCTTGGCTTGCCGTGCCTTGACTAGCGTTTTTTTTTGCGTCTTCGGTGTTAGCCTCGTCAGCTTCTTCTACCATTTTGAGTTTGCCGCCAAACTGTTCTTGAAGGATCTTTAACATCGCTTCGGTCACTCCACCAGCGAGGATTCTTGGCTGTTGGGGGTTGGCGAACTTGGGCGTGTCGATTTTTTCGACAATGGCTTTGACCTGTTTGTAAATAAATTCGGGGCCAGTCAGCAAGATTTGATCGGTTTCGGTATCCAAGTCGATTCTGGCTTTCGGCTGATCTTGCTGGTCTTTGTTGCCCTGCTTTGCGTTGTTTCCTCCAGCAATATTTCGCATCGCTCGAGCCACCTGTTCCGGTGCATTTCCACCGCCTTGATTCTGCTGAGGTTGTTCAGCTATCTGGATGTAGTCGGCCATCAATACTTGAACTCGCTCCAATATTTCTCTGGGATCGCGGTGCTCGATTTGTATGGCATAAAACTGTCCCGCCAATTCCGGATCCTGCGGAGGACTGGGTTGGTCGAAAACATCGATCATTTCTTCGATCGTTTCGAGGTCGCTCTGTGTGGCTCCACTGACGTAGATTAGGTTCAATGGTTGATACATGCCGATTTGAGCATCGCCTTCAAGTGCGATCACCGCACTCGATGAAGATGATCCACCACCGCCGAGCATTCCCCCGAGTAGATCACCGGCACCTTCGCCAGCCACGTTGCCGACGATGCCTGATAGCAGATCGCCTCCGCCACCTCCACCATCTGATCCGCCGAGCCCAAACATGTTGTCGAGCGCTGATTTGATCGAATCGGCTTTTCTGTACTTCAGGTAGAAAACGGTTAGGCCTTGATCGGTCCCTTCTTGCCCTGCCTCTGCGAGCAGGAGAGATTCGAGGTCGTCCAGAGCATCTAGATCGTCTGACTCAAGTAAAATTCCAAACGAGGTTCCCTTGATGGTGATCTCAGAACCGGGAACCGAAGATGCCGCCTCGGGAGCAACGTAGTTTTGGCTGCGAACCTGAGGTGAATTGGAGGTGCTACCAGCTTCGTCTTGGGGCTGATAGGTAATCATGCTAGTGAGTCCAAGCTTCAACAACCAAGACGCCAACGACGTAGCGCGCCGGACATCGTTTCTGCCGGTTCGCCCGCCATCGTTTGGATTCACCGCAGGCATCGCATCTCGTACTGACGGTGCTGATTGGGGAATAAGTGCTTTTCCGGTATCCGATTGCTGACGATTTTTATAGTCAGAACCGGGGGTGCGAAAGCGATTTTGGCTCTTGTTGCGGTCTTCGGGCATGATGACCCTTAAACGATTCTTGCGACCGGTTGATCGCATGTAATCTTCTGCGGCCTGTAACAAGTCATCTCGTTTGCTGGAAGGCATTTTGAGCATGCGCGTGTTGGTGCGGACGCGATTGGGATCCGGTTGAGAAGCTTGGTCCAGCTGCGAAATGATTTGCGTGGTTTCAAAAACTTCAGCCGGTGTGCCGCGGATCACGATATAGTTCTGCAGCGTATTGGCCAGTAATTTTGGGCCCTGCGTACTTTCGACGCCAGTTGCGCCTGAACTCATTAGCGACTGAACCGCTGACAAAATCGTTGAGGCACTGGAGTTTTCCAGATGCACGATCTTGCTGGCACTTGATTCCCCACGCAACTCGGCAAGCGCGTCGATGGCCACTTGGTGCTGTTCCTTGCGGGCTTGAAGAATGATTGCGCCGGTTACTTCATCTTGGCCAACGGTCGCGTCGGTTCCGTCAAGCATTGTTTGGATGACCTTGAGTGCGACTTCGGCATCGGTGAACACCGGATAGCTTTTCAAGTAAGGTCGCTCTGTGCTGACCTCTTGCGAGTTAGGGGCCTTATCGACTTTTACGGCAATGGCTTGGAAATCTTCAATTGCTTGGGGCGTGCCTTTAAGAATAAATCGATCGGCTGATGGATCAACACTGATGATCAACGACCCATCATCACGCTTATAAGCGCCGTCAGCAATTCCCAACAACGATCGTGAAACTATCAGGAACTGTTCAGGGTCGTAGTGCTTCAACGTGTAAATGTCGATTTTGGTGGCTTTACGCCGAGTCATTTCCACGATCGACTCTCGAATCTTGCGAAGATTACCTCCGGTCTCGCGAGCGTAGAACTCGTTGGTTGCCAGTAGCGATTTTGCGAATGGTTGGTACTGGTTTGAGATCGACTGTCGTAGATCTGCCTCGACTTCAGCGACGTTGATCGTCCCCAGCGAAAATTTGCAACGCACGATCTCGTACTCACCGCGCTGGTCCAGTTCAGCCGGTGTCACAGTCTCGATCAGCTGATCCGGTAGCGGAGACGATGCCTCGGTTAGGATCAGTTGGTTTCGATTGCGGATGAGGGTATAGGCTGGCTTTCGCAAACGCAGAGCGTAATTGAGTTGATCCAAAGCCTCCATCGGAGAGTATTTTTGATTATCCGTCAGCGTGAATGTTCCCTCGGGCCATTCAGAGATTGACTGCCATGAATATCCGGTCTGTTCGGCGAACCAAGGAACAACGTCTTTCCAGTCAGCTTTATTGAACGAAAACTCGATCGTTTTTTCCGGCATCGCCGGGTTCTGGGCGACGGCAACGGGTGCCAAGCAGAGAACGAAAAGCAGAGTTAAAATACGGTACATGAAAGATGATTCAAAAAAGTAAGGGGATGGCAGCTTGTCTAAAGGGGAAGTAAAGATACCAAGAGTTCCTAGTTGATAAAAATAAGTCACCGTTATCGAATTGTTGGCATTTTCGCCGAGAAAACACAGCAATACATACTCAAACCCCTCAATTCGATGCTGTTTAGACCAGCGGCGATCTGATAAAATCAGGGACGCGATGACAAATGTTAGCGTCAAAACGATCGTAACGCTTAATCTATTTGAACATCGCAGGCGTGGCTTGGGCTCATGTGCTGGCTTAAAAGCACCTGTGCTCCACCCTGCATAATGTCTGTCACGTAGAAATAACCCCGGCAAGACCCGTTCTGATTCATTTTACTCCTTCATTTCTATAAATCTTCGTGAAAATACTGGCAATCGAGACGACTTGCGACGAAACGGCAGCGGCTGTCTTAGGCGATGACCTGACCATTTATGCCAGCTTAGTCGCCTCTCAAGAGGATCTCCACGAGCAATACAACGGCGTTGTGCCGGAGATCGCCGCCCGCGCTCACGTGGAACGCATCTTGCCGGTGATCCATGAGACGATGCAAAAATCTGGTTTTTCACTTGATGACCTGGATGCCATTGCCGTCGCCAATACGCCGGGACTCTCGGGGTCGCTGCTGGTGGGGTTAACGGCTGCCAAAGCCTTGGCATTCGCTCTGGATATTCCTCTGGTGACCATCAATCATCTACACGCCCACGTTTACGCTTGTCAGTTAGAATCCGGGCAACCTGTTTTTCCATGCGTGGGGATGATCGTCAGCGGCGGACACACGCATTTGTATCACTACGCCGACGCGTTGAACCCAAAGTACCTTGGCGGGACGATTGACGATGCCGCTGGCGAAGCATTCGATAAAGTCGCCAGTATGTTGAAGTTGCGGTACCCGGGTGGACCGGAAATTTCAAAACGGGCGGTGTCTGGAAATCCCAAAGCCCACGCTTATCCCAGAAGTTTCCTTAAAGACGACCGGCTGGACTTTAGCTTCAGCGGATTAAAAACGGCCGTGCGTTATTCCATCACCGGTCCGGGAAACGTGGACCCCACAACGATCGAGCTTACCGAAGACCAATCGGCCGATATCGCGGCCAGTTTCCAACAGGCGGTAGTCGATTGTTTGGTGACCAAGGCGATGCAGGCTCTCAAGCAAACAGGCCTGAAGCGTTTGTGTGTTGGCGGTGGAGTGGCGGCAAACCGCGTGTTCCGCGATCAATTGCAGCAGGCCTGTGAGAGTCATGGCGTCGAACTGCACATCGCGCCGATGAAGTTTTGCACTGACAATGCCGTCATGGGAGCGATTGCTTTTGAGAAACTTAAAGCTGGCATGACCGACGAGCTGGACGTCGACATCCTACCGGGGTTGGTGCGTGAAAAAGTGTAAGGGTGAACACTTCGTTTAAGTTTGCTTTTTGGTTAACCCGGCGCGTAACTCTTGAAGTTGCACTGATACAGGCCCGCAGCTCGAGCGAGTGGATATTTCCGAGGATTTTCGGATCCCTCGCTTGCGGGTCCGCTTGTATTGAAACGCTTCGCGATTTTCAATTAACGTGCGTTTTATCGGACAGGATGTGAAATTCGCTCTCAAATGTGCACCTTCAAAACTCGCGCGTCGAGATATCGTTTCAACACATTGCATAAAAAAACTGATCGCCATTTATCTTTGAAACAAAACGATTTAGCTTGAGTCTTGTCTGCCTACTTTAGAAGATCCCGCGTTCGTAAAACAAGCGGTCGAAACTTTGGTCAGCTTGATTGAAGGTTGAATCTTTACCCCTCACAAGAACAACTTTTATGAAATCACTTTGGAATGATCGTGACGCAGCAGCGTTCGCCAGCGATGATCTCGCCACGCGCGTTTACACATCCCGGCTACTGGGTGCCGACGAATCGCTCGTCATGCACGGTGGAGGTAACACGTCAGTAAAATCGACGACGCAGGATTTTTTCGGACGCAACGTCGAAGTTTTATTTGTCAAGGGATCTGGCAGGGATTTGTGCACGATTGAAAAAGAGGGCTTTGCGGCAATTCGTCTTGCGGAAACCAAAATGCTCGCCGAGCGTGACACGCTCACCGATACGGATATGGCTAAACAGCTGCGCGGGCTGTTGATGGATCAGGCGTCGCCATCACCGTCGGTCGAAGCGATTCTCCACGCGATTATGCCCGCCAAATTCGTGGACCACACTCACACCGATTCGGTTGTGACGCTTTCCAATAATCCGAACGGTAAGGATATCATCGGCAAGCTTTATCCTGATTGCTTGTTGCTGCCTTACACTATGCCGGGTTTCATTCTTTCTAAACAGGTCTTCAATGCGATCCGAGGGCAGGATGTCAGCGCGTACAAGGGAATCATTCTGCATCATCATGGCGTATTCACCTTTTCCGACGACGCCAAAGAAGCGTATGAAAACATGATTGAATTGGTCGGTCGGGCTGACAAGTACATCGCGGCCAACGGCGACGCTAGTATTCAAGCGGCTGGAAAGGCACCTGATCTGACCAAGGGTGCGAAAGCTGATTTGCTGCACCTAGCTAAGATCCGACGCGCGGTGTCAAAAGCGCGAGGCAAAGCCCAAATCGCGAGTCTTAACTCAACACCAGCAGCTGCGGCATTTGCCAGTCTTTCCAATGTTGGCAACCTTGCGACGCGCGGCCCAATTACACCAGATCATGTCATTCGCACCAAAAGAACGGCTGTGATTCTTGGCGAGTCATCCAGTGGTGACGTGCCCGAGGTAAAGGCGTTTGTCGATGACTACAACGATTACTTCAAACAAAACAACGATGGGACGCTGGCCATGCTCGATCCGGCTCCACGTTGGGCCGTTTGGAAAAATGTTGGAACGTTGGCTTTTGGATCAACGCAAAAGGAATGCGACATCATCACTGACATCACCCGCCACACAGTTTGGGCGATCCAAACTGGAGAAGCTCTCGGCGGTTGGCAGGCGTTGCCGGCCAAAGAGATTTTCGATCTGGAGTACTGGGTTCTCGAACAAGCCAAATTGAAGCGGCCGGCCGCGACGGTGAAACCACATCTTGGAAAGGTGGCCATCGTGACTGGTGCCGCCGGTGGCATCGGACGGGCCATTGCACAGCAGCTTCACGCCGATGGTGCTGTCGTCGTGGGGTTGGATATCAATCCCGTTATTAAAGAGCACCTTAACCAGCGCGGACTTACCGGTCACGTTTGCGATCTGACCGATGAAGAGGCTGTGCGAGTAAGCATTGAATCCGTCGTGGCTATGTATGGGGGAATCGACATCGTGGTGCTCAACGCAGGCATTTTTAAATCGGGGCAAACGATTGACCAACTAGATGAAACTTGGGACAAAACGATCGAGGTTAACCTGACCGCCTCGCAGCGTTTTCTCAAACACGCGATTCCCTATTTGAAGCTAGGAGTCGATGCGTCGGTGATCGTCATCGGTTCTCGCAACTACCCCGCGCCCGGCGCAGGTGCTGGCGCTTACTCGGTTTCCAAAGCGGGCATTACGCAACTCGCGCGAGTCGCGGCGCTGGAACTTGCCAAGGACAACGTGCGTGTGAACGTGCTTCATCCGGATGCGGTGTTCGATACTGACCTGTGGACCGACGAAGCGCTGCAGCGCTCGGCCGAGCGATACGAGATGACAGTCGAGGAATATAAAACGAAGAATTTACTTTCGCGCGAGGTCAAATCTACTGACGTGGCGCGCCTGGCATCGACGGTTGCCTCCGATGTCTTTTGCGCCACAACCGGAGCGCAACTGCCGATCGACGGCGGGTCGGACCGAGTTATTTAGCGGGTCATGCTGCTTGTGGGCGGATAAGGGTTTAGGAAAATTGAACCACGGAGAACACAGAGTTGCACAGAGATGATTCTCTTACTGATCCTCTGTGAAACTCTGTGTCCTCTGTGGTGGAAACTAGATCCGGCCAGTTGGCCCATGATCGATGGGTTCTCCATCACCCAAAGTTGCGCGTTGTGGATTTCGCCAATAATCTGTGGCCGATACGGAATTCTGACGAATCCTATTTCATGTCAGCGTCAGGTGCTTCGAAGCACTGACTATACGCCGCGAAACGAAATAATCAGGCTAGCTGCCTTCACCGCGAATATTGCCATAAAAGCGGCTTATCGTTGCTGAGCGCAACCTGACGACTGCCTAAGGGGCGGGGAATCCCCAATGGAGCATTGTCTGCATTTATTGTCTTTGATTTTTGGTTTTTTTCACCTTTAAGGTGATGTTGACGGACCTAAAGTTGAGTCTATCATCGCTCCGAATAGACAGACTAACGAGATGACGAAGCTGGCGAAATGTGTTCAGGATGGGCACGGCGAGACGCCGGGCAAGCGTCCGCGAATTTTCCTCTTGAGTAATCAATGCTGCAGAAAGCTCCTTCCACCTACGACGCCACTCAAATCAAAAACGACGTTCTGTCTGGCCTGACAGTAGCCCTTGCCCTAGTTCCAGAAGCGATCGCGTTCGCCTTTATCGCCGGTGTCTCACCGGTCATCGGGCTTTACTCCGCTTTCTTCATTGGACTGATCACAGCCATTTGTGGTGGTCGTCCAGGAATGATCTCAGGAGCTACCGGTGCGATGGCTGTCGTGGTGATCGGATTGGTCTCGATCCACGGCGTCGCCTACCTTTTCCCCACCGTCATTCTTTGCGGCATCCTGCAGATTCTTGTTGGGACCGCGCGGTTGGGAAAACTCATCCGCATGGTGCCTCATCCGGTGATGCTGGGCTTTGTTAACGGTTTGGCGATCGTTATTTTTCTGGCTCAGTTCGGTAGCTTTAAAGGCTTCGATGCGACCACTGGTGGATTGGCTTACCTGTCATCTGTTCCGATGGCGATCATGTTGAGCCTAGTTGCTCTAACGATGTTAATCATTTGGGGCCTGCCCAAAATTACCAAAGCAGTCCCTTCATCGCTGGCGGCGATCCTCTTGGTTACGTTTATCTCGATCGGAATCAACAGCGCTTATTCTGGGACTGATAGCTCGTACAGCGTTGCGACCGTTGGCGATATGCTGTCCAACAACGCTAAAGCCCTAGCCGTCAAAAAAGTGGCTGACGTCGAAGCGGCCAAACTGCGAACCGAAGCCTTGGTTGCCGGTGAAATCCTTCCCGAAGCCAACTCTCACGGCCACGGCGGACCCCATGTTGAACTGACCCAGCAACAAATCGACGCTGCTGTCGCCTCGGTCGATCCCAGCGCGTCCAGTATCAGTGCTGGTCTGCCGATTCCGTTCTTCATGAACGCAGCTTATACGATGCCGCCAGTGACGTGGAAGACATTCACCATCATATTTCCGTTCGCATTAATTTTGTGCGGTGTGGGTTTGATCGAGTCGTTGTTAACGCTGACGTTGATCGATGAGATTACCGAGACGCGTGGGCAAGGCAATCGAGAGTGTTTTGGTCAGGGAATCGCGAACATCGTTTGCGGCTTGTTTGGCGGTATGGGCGGTTGTGCCATGATTGGCCAATCCTTGATCAATGTAAATTCTGGTGGCCGAGGACGTCTATCTGGTATCGTTGCTGCGGTATGCCTTTTGTTGATCGTCTTGTTCCTCTCGCCCTGGATCAAGATGATTCCAATGGCGGCGTTGGTGGGCGTGATGTTCATGGTTGTGATTGGAACGTTCGAGTGGGCGTCCTTAAAAATGTTCCGCAAGATCCCATTGTCCGATATCTTGGTAATGGTTTTGGTCGCGGGATACACGGTCTTGATGCATGATCTTGCAAGCGCTGTAATTCTTGGCGTCATTGTCTCTGCTCTCGTGTTCGCTTGGCAGCACGCGACGCATATTGGATCGGACGTGCGAATTGACGAGCACGGCAGCAAGATTCATCAAGTGCATGGACCGCTGTTTTTCGCATCGGCTCAATCCTTCAAGGACATTTTCGATCCGAAGAACGATCCTGATGACGTCGTGATCGATTTCTACTTCTCGCGCGTCTACGATCAGTCGGGACTCGAGGCGATCAACACCTTGGCGGAGAAGTATCGGTCGCTTGGTAAGCGGATCCATCTAACGCATTTATCACCGGAGTGCCGAGACTTGTTGGATCGCGCCGATGACCTAGTTGTCGCCAATCTTTCTGAAGATCCACAGTATCACATCGCCACAGATCGCCTCGCGTAGCGATCGGTCCCTCCGAGTGGAAACTAGGAGGTCGTAATTCTATCTAAAAGAGAGAAAGCAATAGCCGGATACTGGTTTTAGGTCCAACTCTCATTCATCGGTTTCAGCCGCATCGGCAAGCGTTTGCATCGCTACCTCTGGTTCTTCGATCATGTCGAACAAGAATTCCTCCAGTGCGACCGGTTCCATCATCGAAACGGCCATCACGCAATCTGCCAATGGCTGGTCAACCGGAATCACTTTTAGAAAACGTTTGTAAAACTCAGGCCCCATCTGAATCATTGGCACCTCGTATTCGAGGTGCTCGGTGTTATCCATGACGACATTGAAGTCATGTTTCGGCATGTCGTTCATACCGTGAAGGCAAATCAACTCCATTGATCCTTTGACCAATTCGTGCAGCAGCAGCGGCCAAACGATTGCTTTGGCGACCACCTGCAACTGTCCGTTGATGCGATCGACACCACCCCAGCCGACCATGGCTTTTTTGATGATTCTACCTTTGAGAGTCTGTGGAGTTCTGACATTTCCCCACGCGGGCGTTTCGGTGATCGTCGCGTTCATCAGACTCTGAGGCGTCCCAATAATCTGCTCACACGTCCGTTTGGCCAGTTCCTCAAGCCGGCGGCGATGTTCTCTTTCTCGATCAACGATTTCCAGTATGTCTTTCATGATAGTGAACTCGTGTCGATACATGCCGGTGGGCACGCCTTTTTCCAAACACCGAGTCTTGGCAGTTGCGAAGGCTCCTTCGGCCAACATGCGGCCATGACGGCGAAGAAATCGATGGAAGAAAAAAGGATGTCGCGCTTTGTTCATGCTTCCCCAGAACTTATTGCTGCGTCCCATAATCAGTGAGAGGAAACCCCTCCAGTAGGCGTAGGTTGCCCCGGCGATGGAGCGATCGTACAGCTGTACCAAATCGGCGTCGATCTGATCAAGTTCGGCCCGCACGAGATGGTGGGCGGAGAGATGAGCGTGAGAGGCCGCGCCTTGAATCAGAATATTCATGGTCAAACGCTTATTGACCAAATGACGTTGCGCCGGGCTCAATTCATCGTGAACAAGTTTGCCTTTTCTCAACATGTTAGATCTAATTCGATTCCACTTCCCCTACCCTCTTGAGTTCCCTTGGGCTGAGGAAGCGGACGATCTTTGGGCCAATCGGGCTTAAACGGAGACGGCTTAGGTGCTCTTTTGGGTTCAGACGGCTTTGGCTCTACGTCCGGTTTGGTTGGAGGAGGAACTGTTTCGGGCATGGAAAAGTGATCCAAGTAGTGATTGCCGGTGTAGCGTCAGAGAAGGTCTAAATTCGTTTCGCTGCACCTGAACAATCGTACCTCAAGCGGCTATAATTTTCCATCCGAAGCCAAGTCTATTGCTTTGTCCAAGTCAAATATTGCGGTTGGCCGTTTGAGGCTACCCCACGCCTCGAAGCATAAAGGCGTAAGTCGTTCTTTATGAATAGAAATTGATAGGGATTGGGCATCGGTGGGTTTGCGTTCTTCGGCTCAAATATTTGATATTCCAATTTCCATGTCCGGACTAAGTCCCAGTCCGATCGCTGTTCATCTTGTTCTCAATCCCTTAATCTATGCCTCAGCATATCCAATTAACTGTCGCAGAGGAGGAAAGCGGGATGAGACTAGATTCGTATCTGGTGAAGCATTTCTCAAAGCACAGTCGCGTTAAGCTACAACGAGCGATTGCAGCGGGAGGTGTTAAACTTGATGGAGGTTCGGCAAAGTCTTCGACAAAAATAAAAACTGGACAGCAGGTCTTGTTTGCGTTACCAGAGGTGGAAACCGAAGGACCGATTCCAGAAGACATCCCTCTGGATATTTTGTACGAAGACGATGCGATGGTGGCGATCAATAAGCCGCCCAATATGGTTGTCCATCCTGCTAAAGGGAACTGGCAGGGAACACTGACTTCGGCACTCGCATTTCATTTCCAAAATTTGAGCAGCGTAGGTGGACCGACGCGGCCGGGGATCGTCCATCGACTCGATCGCGATACCAGTGGTGTAATTCTGGTCGCCAAGACCGATGAGGCACATCAAAAACTGTCGAAGCAGTTTGAATTACGAACTGTGTTAAAAGAGTATTTCGCGATCGTTACGCCGGCGCCCGATCGCGACCGTGATGTGATTGATAAACCAATTGGCGCACATCCCTATCAGCGTGAAAAGAAAGCAATTCGAGAGAACCACACAACCAGCAAGAACGCATGGAGCATGTACGAGGTCGTCGAGCGATTCGAGGGCTTTGCTAGTGTCAAAGTGAAACCGAAAACTGGACGCACACATCAGATTCGCGTGCATATGGCACATGTGGGCTGTCCTGTGCTCTGCGATCGACTGTACAGCGGACGTGCGGGGCTTAATTTGAAGCACTTCGATCGCCGAATACGACCAGACGATGATCGAGTAATCCTCGCTCGACAGGCGCTGCACGCCCACCGCATCGAGTTCGCTCATCCCATTAGCGGCGAAACGATGAAACTTGTTGCGCCGCTGGCGAAGGACATTGAGGAAATGCTTCTGGTGTTACGTGAACAGCGCGCTTTGGAATAGCTGCCGCCGATGGTTCGACCGACTACTCTTTTAACTTTACGCTTTTGATGGCCTCAACGAAAGCTTTCTCATTCGCGCCAATAGTTGCTTTGGGCCCGATCAGCTTGACAAAGTAGTTGCCCGACTCTGGCGTTTCTATGATTGCAGCCAAAACGCGAAAATTAGGGTTTTCAACTTTCTTTCCTCCGGAGAACGGCCCGCCCATCGTTTCTACGTAGACGCCTGAAATGTCAACCATCGTCACTTTCATATTCTCAACAGTCTCTTCGGTGACTTTCGCTTTGGTTGCGGATCCATCTGCCTGGGAGAACTGCCCTTCCCAACGTGCGATGTTGGCCTCAATCGAACCACCAGCACCCATGATTGTTAATCGACCGTCACGGTTGTCGTTTTCGGTGCGTGGAACTTGAATCTCGCGCTCCAACATTCGACTCTTAGGTTTAACGCTCTTCCAAGTCCCTGTCGTGGTGAAGTTCAGGTTTCCTCCAGCGACAGAAAACGAAAGTGGCTCGGGGGTTTCGGCCTCAGGTGCATTGGCTGCTTTGTTCGCTGTGGAAGAGCCCTCTTGGGTTGCCGCTTTAACGGCCTTCGAAGCGTCATCAGTCGCAGATGATTGGGCCAAACAAATTTGCGAACAGAAAAAGCTTACACATACGATGGCAAGGGATCTGATTAAAGTTGTTTTCAAGACAGACATCTTTGAACTCCTGAGCTTTTGGATTCGAGTATGGGTTGTTGATTGTATGCCCTAGAGGGTCAACTGCCAATCAATCGGCTTGCATAACCTTGCCGACAATTTTGTTGTCAAAATAATTGATCGCCATTCCGGCATCAATGATAAGTTGCTGAGCATTAATTCCAGATGAACGTGGGCTTAACAAGAAGCAGGCTGCATCGGCGACTTCTTGTGTCCTTACCGCCTTGCCGCGTGGGATGACTTGTTCGGCGTACAGAAATGCGTCGACGTAGCCTGGGATGCCGGCCGATGCTGAGGTCTTCAATAGTCCTGGAGCCACGGCATTGAATCGCACGTTGGAAAACTTACTGAAGCTTTTTGCCAAAAAGGCAAGCGAGCTGTCGAGTGCCGCCTTTACCGGCGCCATAAAGCCGTAGTTCTCGCTGGCCATGGTGGTGGTGGAGATTGAAATCGTAATGACCGAAGCGTCGTCGGCGAACGCTGATTTAAATGCGTTGCTGATCGCAATCAGAGAATAACAGGAAATGTCAAACGTCCGCAGGAGTTGTTGTTTGCCTGTCTCATGAAAGGGTTTGATTCCGCTTTCGTCATATGCCGCAAACGCGATGGAGTGAACAAGGCCGTCGATGACCGGATGGTTTGCTGCGATGGCAGAGGCTACAGATTCGATTTGGTCCTCAAACTCAACATCGCAGACGTGAACTTCGCGATCACCCATCAGTTTTTTCACGGTTTCAAGACGTTCTGGTGATCGAACGACGTAGACCACGTTCGCGCCGGCTTCCTCAAGCGTTTTTCCGATGTGCCAAGCAACACTTTTTTTATTAGCCACACCGAACACGACGATCGTCTTCTCGGCAAGTTTCAGGAAGTCCATGAAGTGGTCACTCTTTTCTTTGGTCTATCACACACGTGTCGATCTTAGGATTGAGGATTGGCGATGCTGCAGGTGAAGCCAAGTCGCGCCGCAACTTTGCCATCACATTTCGCGATGCCCGTCAGGTAATAGGCGTTGGAGACGACTTCGTCTAGTTTTACCGTCATCTCAATCGTATCGCCGGGCTTAATGATCTTCTTAAACTTAACGTCACTCATCCGAGTCAACACGGGGACGCCATCGGTTCCTGCGGTCAGTTGTGACAGCAGTACGGCACCTGCTTGCACGGTACTCTCGCAAAGAATCACACCCGGAACGATGGGCTGTTCTGGATAGTGCCCCTGAAAAAAGTATTCGTCGCCAGAAAAGGACTTTTTACAGACGATCTCATTTTCGGATTGAGAAACAATTTCATCCACCAACAACATCGGAGGTCGATGAGGGATAGCGGCGTGGATCTTCTCAATTGAAGGATGTGACATGAGCTTATTGGAACGATGTATTGCTTGTGAACTTTGGTCGTTGGGATTCTGTCTCTTTTACGGCTGTTGCTCCCCGTCGGTGAGCCGCGCCCCTTCCACAGGCAGGGTAAGTCTTGGCGTTAGCTTGTGGTTACCGTCGGGGCCGACGAAAGCTGATTGATTACGTCGTTGGCAACAATGACTCCATAGTTTATCGTCCCCAGCCAGCCGGACATGATGATTCCGCAGCTTCCCGCATGATACAGTCCGCCGATTTGTTCCGGCAACGCACGACTGACTCCTAAACCCTCGAACTTGGTGCCGAAGCTGGAGCCATTGATGTGTTTGGTGTAATGCTCGAACGTGGCAGGCGTGGCCGCTTCGGCGTGAACGATGCGCTCGCGGCAGTTGGGTACATATTTCTCTAGTGCGTCAAGTGTCGTTTCGACGAGATCCTTTTTGCTGGCGTCGTAATCTTCTTTAGACAGTCCTGACCAGTCAGAATAATTGGCGTTGGTGCTAGAAACGATCAGCGTGCGCCCTTTTCCTTCGGGGCGTGTGTCGGGATAGTAAAATGAAAATGTGCGGCTGGTGATGTCGCGGCTGAGTAGTAGGTCCGTTTGAAATCGATCAGCTGTGCTGCAAAACAGGAGATCGCCCGTCTCGCGCGGAACTGTATCTCCATCCTTCATCGCCATATAGACTTGGGTGCTGGAGTTATTCAATCGCACTGCTTTGGCCTCGTCAACAAATGACGAATCGAAATTTTCTTCGCCTATAAGGTTGAAGATCGTCGAACGCAGATTCGAGTTGCTGACCACAGCGCTGGTTTCAATCGTCCGGCCATTGACTTGAACCGATTTAACCTTGCCTCGGGATACGTTGATTTTCTCGACGTCGCAATTGATCCGCACATCGACACCGTTGTGCTTCATCTCATTTTCCATGGCTTTGACTAATTTGTCAGTACCACCTTGGAAGACAAAAACTCCTTTGGACATAAAGTTAGAGAACACAATTCCGTAGGTGATCGCGGGGTCTTCGAGCGTTGATCCATTGGCGTAAGTGATCGGTTCCATCAACAACCGCACCACGTCTTCGCGTCCGGGGAAGAATTCGTCGAATAGCTGCCGAGTCGTTTTGTCATGGCCGTCGAAAAATTTCATCCCCCGCGCGGTATCAAAGAAGCGGTTGACCGTCTCCTCTTCGATGCCGAAGTCCGTCGTTAGCAGATTTGTGAAGTCTTTCCTGTCGAAGGTTGTGGTCAGCGAGAACATTGGGTTGTCGAAGCGCACGCCTTCAAGCTGAACGATGGAGTCAGCAATCTCCTTGGTCCAATATCGTCGACAGCTCTTTACCATGCCGTACGGGAATCCATGCAGTGAGATATCAAATATGTGCCCGCCGGGCCGTTTAAACCAAGTTGCCAGACCACCCAGTTTGTAATGCTGTTCCAATAGCAAGACCTTCATTCCATCGCGAGCCAGAATGTTTGCGGCTGTCATTCCGCCGAGTCCACTGCCGATGACGACCACGTCATAGCTGTCTGCGGCACCTTTGAGAAAGTCTTTTGGCATGCTAGGGAATCGCTACTTTGCGTTTAAATTTTACGGGAGCTAGAATGGGTTCTGATTCGTGTTAGGCATACACCCAGCCTGTCGTATACGATAAAAGAGTTGACCGTTTTTCTCAAGCAGCCACCACCAACTGTGTGGTGCAAAGCAGCAATATTATGGAATTTATGACCTAACTTGCAATTTTAATTTTAAGGAACATCATCAACGCTACGCCGAAGGCCCTAGCGAAACTCTTCACGTCTACGATTGGATCGTCATGCCAATGGTTGTTCCCAAAAGCCTGTTGTACCTTGGTCGAACTTTGGCTAAGACTTAGGGTCTTAGTCATGTTGCGTGCTTTCAAGGTGGCGAGGTAAGCGATTTCAATCGCATGTGCCCAATCGCATGTACCCGATCGCCGGTGCAATAGGGAAACTGACTTACACCAGTAGCGGCATTTTAGACAGGTTCCGTTTGTCAAATGGATGTGGACGACTGCGGTAGGTGGAGTGGTCTATGGACCAATGGCACTCACTTTAGATTTTCAGTTCTTCCCAGAACTTAGTGGCACGAAGTTCTTGTTGAATTAGCCATTTCAAATGGATGTAGTGGGATTCGCCAGAATTCCTTTAAGAAGAGCCGGTTGGAATTCTGGTGAATCCCACTACGATTTCCAAGGCAGCCATTAAAATCCAGGAAGAGCCAGATTTTCAGCTCAGCGATTTTTGGGCAAACAAGATCAAGAATGTCACCCTCCCCTTCGGGAGGGTCGGAGGCTCGCCGACGGGCAGGGCTTTCTTTTCAAAGCTAAATCGCGATATCTCTTTGGCTAACAAAAGCCCTCTCCGCCGCTTAGACGGCGACTCTCCCAAAGGGAGAGTGGCACAATTGCGGCCTTGTGTTTTTATACTGATTGCTAATGGTCTTTGGACTGATCGTCGGGTTTGTTTTTTGGC
>CALHPU010000107.1 GCA_938036435.1 uncultured Pirellulaceae bacterium
AGGAGTCGACAAAGAGATCACGGATGTAAAAGGCTACTGGAGCAACATTTATAGATTAGAAGATGCAAACCTCCACACCGGCACGCTAAAACTAAATTTAAAAGACGACTTAGAAGATACCAAATCACCGAGCGACGACACCTTCTACCTTGGCAATAGGTCCTTCCCACGCGACTCCGAAGTTTTACTAGAACATTCCGGTGGCGTGTTGTTGTCACGCATCTTTTGCCCCAATGATGAAGATAGAGGCCAAGTCTTCATCTTCAGCAACGGATCGGCACTGACGAATTTGGCAATGGCCAATACGGAAAATCGACAGTTCGCTAGTAGTCTGCTTGAGGAAACTCATGGCTCGGTGATGATCCTCGAGAGCGGGCCCATGGAGATTGAAGTCCGCAACACGTACGCCCCAAATGAAAGCGGGTGGGAGTGGCTGACTCGCAAGCCCATTGGCAACATCGTACCATTCTTCTTGTTGTTGTCGGTCGTCGCATTTTTCGCAGTGTTCCCTATCCACGGAAGACCGCGCCGCATCGACCTTGATACGAAAAAGACATTTCAAGATCACATCAACGCTACCGGACGCTTGCTGAAAAGTAATTCCAATCAAAACTGGGCGCTGGAAGTGATCAAACGTTACAAAAAACGCTCTAGTGAAAAATAGTTATCTCAAGACAGACTTCTAAATTTCTAACGACAAAAACATGAACAATCTTCCTGACAGCGCTGGCGAAACAATTCAGTTCAATTGCAACCAATGCAACCAAACTATCGGAGTGCCGACTGCATCTGCTGGAAAGCGCGCAAAATGCCCGCACTGCGAATCGATCGTAGCGATCCCAGCGTCGGCCGCACCTCCGACAGCACCGCAACCACCGCCGACTGTCGCTCCGGCAGCGGTCTCTACTCCCGCAGTGGCCACCGGCGTCGAAACGGAAACCAGCAAGCTCTATGACGCGATCCGCTGTGAGGTCGGCAAAGTCTTTGTTGGCCAAGAAGAACTTGTCGAAGGAACGTTGATCGCTATCTTTTCTGGCGGCCACGTTTTAATCGAGAGTGTGCCGGGACTTGGCAAAACGCTTTTCATCCGAGTGATTGGAAAGATTCTTGGTTGTGATTTTGGCAGGATTCAATTTACTGCTGACCTGATGCCATCGGACATCACGGGGGCACCGATCTTCAACATGAAAACATCTGAGTTCGATTTTCGCCCCGGCCCCGTGTTTACTCAGCTCTTGTTGGCTGACGAGATCAATCGCTCGCCTGCCAAAACTCACGCTGCACTGCTTGAGATCATGCAGGAGAAACGAGTTACCGTTGACGGAACGACGCACCAATTGGAATTGCCATTTCTGGTGATGGCCACACAGAACCCGCTGGAGTCCGAAGGAACTTACAGTCTGCCCGAGGCACAACTGGATCGGTTCATGTTCAAACTGATCGCCGATTATCCATCGGAAGAACAAGAGGCGAAGATTCTGGCGATGCACGGCGGGCAGTCGAATCTGGACCACACATTGGAAAACGAAATCCAGACGCTGACCAATCCCGAACAAATCAATCGACTGACTCGCGAGAATTCGGCGATCCGCGTGGATCCGTTGCTGATCGACTACATCAACAAGATCGTTCGGCTGACGCGCCGTTGGCCGCAGTTCTATATGGGTGCCTCGCCACGTGCGGGCATTAGCCTGATGCAAGGGATTCGCACGCTGGCGGCGTTCAATGGACGCGACTTTGCAGTGCCGGACGATGTGGTGCACATCGCCAAATCCATTCTTCGCCACCGGGTCATTTTAACCGCTGAAGCAGAAGTCGAAGGTCAGCAAATTGATACGTTGCTGGACGAACTGATTAGAACGATCGAAGTTCCACGCCTAAAATAGCCATGATCCTGTTTCTACTTGAACGTCCGATTGTATTCTTGCTGCTGATGGCGTTGCCGCTGTGCGCGCTTGCGTATTTTCGTCGCGCTTTTCCGACGCGGCGAACACTGCTGTTGTTTGCCTTACCGGCGATGGTCGCGCTGGCACAGATTTTCTTTCCCGTGGCAGCAATGGTTGCAGCGGGGTTGCTGATACTCGTTGCGCTGGCGTCTCTGTTTGACGTCTTCACGCTGGTCTCGCAAAAGCAGTTTTCGGTAGTCCGAAATTCGTTGAAAGTGGCGTCTTTGGGAAAACCGCATCACGTTAACGTTGAACTCACGAACCTCTCCTCGCGCACGTGCAAGATTGATTTTCGTGACGACATTCCCGATGAATTTACTGCTTCGATCGTAAATTTTCCGGCCACGCTCAAACCAAAAAGCAAAACGCGTTTCAAATACACCCTCACCAGCTCCAGCCGGGGCAAATTCGCGATGGAAAAAGTCTACTTGTCCGTCAACAGCGGCCTTGGGCTGTGGCAAGGTTTCTATCAGGTACCGTGCGAGACGACGATCAATGTCTACCCCGACATGAAGCAAATCGCCGAATACGATTTGCTCGCACGCACCAACCGGTTGAGCCAGATGGGTGTGCGGCGAGTGCGCAGAATTGGACAGGACAACGAATTCGAACGACTGCGCGACTACACCAAGGACGACAACTACAAACACATCGACTGGCGCACTACAGCACGACGGCGGAAACTGACAGTCAAAGATTTCCAGTCGAACCAATCGCAGCGTATTATCTTTATGGTGGACTGTGCGCGCATGATGGCCGGTTCCTCTGACGGACTGTCCATGTTGGACCACGCCTTCAATGCCATGTTGATGCTCAGCTACATTGCTCTCAAGCAGGGCGATTCGGTTGGCCTGTTGAACTTCAGCAACGAGGTCCACAGCTTCACGCCGCCCAAAGGCGGTATCCAACATATCAATCGTTTGCTGCACTCCTGTTTCGATGAAGACGCGCGATATGTTGAAGCCCGGTACGATAAAGCTTTTTTATATCTGAAGCAAAAATGCCCCAAACGTTCGCTGGTCATTTTGATCACCAACGTGATTGATGAGGTCAATGCGAATCAAATTCTGCAATACACCACCAATCTGACCGGACAACACCTGCCGTTATGTTTGTTGGTTAAGGATCATGACATGCTGGATGTTGTGGATCAATTTGACGAAGAGCGTGAGCTGGAAGTGGGCGAAGAGACGCTGTTCAGAGCAGCGGCTGCAGCGACGATCGCGAACTGGCGGCATGAGGTCGTGGCCGATCTAAAACATCGAGGCGTATTGGCGATTGAGACGTTCCCGGAACAAATGACGGCCGATTTGATCAACCAGTATTTGGAGATCAAGGCCCGGCACTTGCTTTAGACCGGTTGGGAAGGCTCTTTTTCACCTCTCCGATTCGATACCGTGAAATCGGATCCTTCGGTCAGTTGAGACTGGAAAAAAACGTCTAACCCCGTTAGAGTCTTCATTTCCTAAGTCTACGAAACTCCGGTGGCAAACCTCACGCTAAAAAAACACAATGACAGGCCTATCCTATAAAGACTCTGGCGTCGATCTGGACGTTTACAACGAATCCATGAAACGACTTCCGAAGCTGATGCATCGGACGTTTTCGCCACGAGTCAAGAAACTCGATGGTGGGTTCGCAGGCCTGTTTCAGCTAGATTTCGACTGCAAACTTTTCCGTCGTAATTATATTGACCCAGTGTTGGTCTCCTGCACCGATGGCGTCGGAACCAAACTGAAACTGGCCCGGATGGCCGACAAACACGATACCGTCGGAATCGATTTGGTGGCGATGTGCGTCAACGATGCAATCTGCTGCGGAGCCGAGCCGCTGTTCTTTTTAGATTACGTGGCCATGTCTCATGACGACCCGACGGCGCTTGAGCAAATCGTAACGGGCATCAGTGACGGTTGCCTGCAAGCCGATTGTGCGTTGCTTGGTGGTGAGACAGCCATCATGCCCGACCACTATCAAACCGGAGACTATGACCTGGCCGGCTTTTGTGTCGGCGTTGTCGACAAGAAACAATTGATCGATGGGGCCGCGATTGCCGCCGATGACGTCGTCATTGGAATTGCCTCCAGCGGCGTGCACTCAAATGGTTACAGCCTCGTCCGCAAAATCGTTTTCGATTCGGCGAAGCTTGGCGTGGATGACATGGTGGCCGACACTGGAAAAACGGTTGCCGAAACTTTATTGGAACCAACTGTCATTTACACCCGTGCTCTGCGGAAAGTCCTCGACCACTACAAAGTGAAAAACGTGGTGCACGGTATTGCCCACATCACTGGCGGAGGGTTGTGCGAAAATATCGAGCGCATCCTCAAGCCCGGCGTTGAAGTGAAAATCGAAAACGGATCATGGGATGTTCCACCGGTTTTTGAGTGGCTGCAAGGCTTGGGCGAGGTCGACTCAGGTGAAATGGATCGCGTGTTCAATATGGGCGTCGGCATAGCGATGATCGTCAGCCCATTCTACGCCGACAGCGTCAGGCGCATGCTGACCAAATCAGGTTTGGAAAACTGGGTGATCGGTTCGGTCAGTGCTACCGACGGCGATGCGTCGGTGAAGATGGTTTAGGCGGAATTCCTTCAAAAGGCTGTTACTGCTCAATCGAGTCTACTTCAGCAAGTAAAGGCCTGAACCTTCAGCAAATCTAGGGGCAAAGCCCCGGACATTTATCTAGCCCAGCCTGAAGGGCTGGGTAGAAAACCGCAAATTCCTAAGAGGGCCAAAGGCCCGGCAGTTAGTCCCAAACATATCGTTCGTCGATCTCGATCCCATGCCTCTCACACAAGAGGCGCAACTCATCTTGATAGTTGCGTTGGGCATGATGCTGCTCTTGGTTTTCTATGTATCGCTTGACTGCAGGCGAGTTCGAATAACTAACAGAGAAGACTCCGTAGCCCGCCTGCCAAGAAAAGTTGGGGTTGCCCCCTTTGGCCTGTTTTGCCCATTTGGAAGTTTCCGTCTTGATAATCTCGATCAACTTGCTGATCTTTAGCGTTCGAGAAAGGCCAATGAGTAAGTGAACATGGTCTATATGGCCACCGACGATCGCGACAACACAACCAACTTCTTTGACATGATGAGCCAACATACGGAACATCTGTTCGCGGAATTCCAATTTTTCGAGGTATGCCTTGCGATTCTTTTGTCGAGAAAACGGCGTGTAACCAAACTTGCGCGAGCGATTGGGGCATTGCATGTCCTCAAGAGAAACTACCGGGCCTTTGGCCCTACACTGTTCATCTTATCATTTCCCAGCCCTTCGGGCTGGGCTAGAAAAACGAATGGGCCTTTGGCCCGACATATGGTCGAAACCTCGATTGAGCAATACTTGCCTAGAGACAATATTATGAGCTATTCAACTCAGTTGTGACCAACCATGGGGCAAAGTCTCCAATCTCTCGCGCGATCAGCTATAAATTTATTCACTCACCCAGCAGCGTTTCGACCGCCGCCCCGATATCATCTGATCGCATTAGCGACTCGCCGACCAGCATCGCGTCGACGCCGTTGCGTTTGAGCATCACGACATCGCTGTTGGTGAAGATACCACTCTCGCTGACAAACGTCACCGATTCCGGCAGCTGGTTCTTGACGCGCACGCTGTGTCCAAGATCAACCTCGAACGTATTGAGGTCGCGATTGTTTACCCCGACCAATTTTGGATTGCACGCCATGACCTTTTCGATGTTGTCGGCGTCGTAAAGTTCAACCAGCGCTGTCATCCCCAGCGACTCGATCGACTGATGTAATTGCTGCAGCGTCTCACCATCCAAGCATTCGGCAATCAGCAGCACGGCATCGGCACCAGCAGCGCGAGCTTCGTACACCTGATAAGTGTCCAAGACAAAATCTTTCCGCAGCAGCGGCACGTTGACGACGCCGCGGATCTGTTTGAGGAAGTCGAGATGCCCTTGAAAGAAATGTTCATCAGTCAAAACGCTGATGCAAGCCGCACCGTGTTTGGCGTAAGTCTGCGCGATGACAACCGGATCAAAATCTGCGCGAATGATACCCTTGGACGGGCTAGCTTTCTTGACTTCTGCAATCAGTCCAATCGAACCGGCCGCTCTGCGCTGCGCGAGGGCTTCGACAAAATCCAACGGCGGTGCCGACTGTTGAGCGGCTGCGATGACAGCATCGAGAGAAATTTCGGCCCGTGCAGCCGCGATTTC
>CALHPU010000108.1 GCA_938036435.1 uncultured Pirellulaceae bacterium
AGTCCGGACTGTTCGACGGCCTGGGTAATCACTGCGGCGATCATTTCGCAAGTTCCGGGATGAGCGGGGTGAGCTTTCACGACGACAGGGCATCGCGCTGCCAATGCAGAAACGGTGTCCGTTCCGGCCACTGAAATCGCCAGCGGAAAATTACTGGCACCGAACACGACCACTGGGCCAACGCCAAAAAGCATCGTCCTAACGTCTGGCTTGGGCGGCACGCGGTTAGGATTGCCTTGATCGATTCTTGGCTGACGCCACAAATCCTTTCGTGTCATTTCGGCGAAGATTCTGGTTTGGTTACACGTGCGGCCGCGCTCGCCGGTCAACCGCCCCATAGGAAGCGCTGTCTCAGAGTGGGCGCGATCTAGTAGTGTGTCCCCTAAAGATTCCAATCCATCGGCGATTGCTTCCAAGAGATTGGCGATGTCTGAGCTGCTGGCGGTCTGCAGCGCGTCGTAAGCCTCGTCGGCGGCGATTAACGCTTCGTCAATTTCTGCGGTGCTGGCTTCAGCGAATTGCCCATCAAGCGTGTTGCTGGTGGCGGGATCGATGGCTTGGAAAGTTTCGGTCGCCGATGCTGTGCGGCGGCCAGCAATGAAATGTTGTCCGGTAAGTTTCACGATTTCCTCGTCAGTTGTCTTTGGTTGCTTCGATGATGAAAATGGAATAAACGCATCGACGCGTTAGTCCATCGAATTGATCAATTTTCCGATCCCGTCAATTTCAATTTCGATGACGTCATCGGTTTCTAAAGAGAATTCGTCCGGTGGGATGATCCCAGTTCCCGTCATCAGTAGGCATCCATTAGGGTGCGAGTTGTCTCGAAAAAGAAACTCCACCAGTTCTTCGAATCTGCGTTTGATCTGTGCGATCTCTATCTGCTCTTGAAAGATCATTTTTCCCAGTCGTTGGATCTTCATTCTGATCTTTGCGTTTTTGGGTGGTGGTTCCTTAGAGACTAAAACCGCCGGTCCAATCGAAGCACAGCGGTCGAATGATTTGGCCTGTGGCAAATATAGCGGGTTTTCTCCTTCGATGTCGCGGCAGCTTAGATCATTGCCGATGGTGTAGCCAATGATTTTTCCCGAACGTGTGATGACAAGCGTTAGTTCTGGTTCTGGCACAATCCATTTTGAATCGTTACGTCGGTGCATGACCTCACCGGGGCCAACGGTGCGCTGAGCGGTGGCTTTCATAAAAAGTTCAGGTCGCACAGCATCGTATACGCGATCGTAGAAATCACCTCCGCCGGCATCCTGCGATTCTTCCATTCGTGCGTTTTTGCTGCGGAAGTAGGTAACGCCGGCCGCCCAGATCTCTTGGTCGTTGATCGGCGCGAGCGGTGTGTGGGCGACAGACTCAAGCAAAGCGTCTTCTTTGAGGCTTGGTATCATCTTAGTCAATGTCTCAAACAGTGAATCATCATTGACTAACTCGTTCCATGGACGGGAGATCAAATACCATGCGCTCTCAAAATGCAGAACAGGTCCTCTCGAAGTACGGTAGAGCAGCATGAATCATCACTTTCCAGTTGGAGTTGCAGGGAATCTCTAGCATATCCGATCATTTTTCCAGTTGGGATACCCCTGCGATTGTCTGGCAGGAATTCCCCATTTAAGATGAGAGCTGTCTTCGATACGCCGTGCAAACAGAGTGTTTAGGGAACCCAATCGCTATGCAAACACTTCTTTTTGGTCTTTCTCAAGTCGATGTTGGTACTGCCACTAGTCCCTCTGTCAGCTACCTCTTGATCTGCGTTTTACTTTCGATCATCACATTGTTCGTGCTGATCATCTTCCTCCGCATTCAAGCTTTTTTGGCTTTGATCGCGACAAGTGTTTTTCTGGCACTGATTACGGGCTTGGACTTACTGGACATTGGTAAGGCGGTCCAAAACGGGATGGGAGGATCACTTGGCTTTATCGCAACGGTTGTTGGACTTGGAGCGATCTTCGGTAAAATTCTCGAAGTCTCCGGTGGCGCAGAAACGATTGCCAAATCGTTGATCGGGCGATTTGGTGAATCTAAAGCGACGTGGGCCTTAACGATCACGGGTTTCCTAATTTCAATTCCCGTGTTTTTGGATGTCGGTCTTGTACTTGTCGCGCCGATGCTTTTCGCTCTGGCGCGTGATGCGAAAAAATCAGTGCTGCGATATGCATTTCCACTGCTGGCAGGAATGGTCGTGACGCACGCCTGCATTCCCCCGACTCCCGGTCCGATTGCGGTGGCCGAGTTTTTAAATGCTGACCTCGGTTGGGTGATTTTCTTTGGCTTCGTGGTCGGGCTGCCAACAGCAATTATTTGCGGACCCTTTCTGGGAGTGGCGTTATCTAAGCTTGTCCCGGCCGAAGAACTTGAGACCTTTGAGATTGAAGCCGATAAAGTTGAGCCGGAATTCAAGCCTACTTCGGGCCCCGGTACTGCCCTGCCCTCTTTTGGATTGATCCTCGCAATAATGGGGTTGCCCCTGATCCTGATGGTGGCCGGTAGCGTTGTGGAGTCGGCGCGAAAGTCTGAATCGCGCGAGGCAAT
Organism: uncultured Pirellulaceae bacterium; assembly: GCA_938036435.1. Lineage (GTDB taxonomy): Bacteria > Planctomycetota > Planctomycetia > Pirellulales > Pirellulaceae > Mariniblastus. The sequence goes on from CALHPU010000108.1 coordinate 2,539, forward strand.
CGTTCAGGAAATCGAATCTGCTGGCGCCACCGCATCGTACGAGGCGGTTTCGAATGCGTCGCTTAGCGAGGTTGAGTCAGAGAAGCTGTTTTACAACGGTATCTTTTGGAAGTTGCTTTCGTTTCTTGGGCATCCGATTATATCGTTGATGTTGGCAACCTTTTTGACCTGGTATGTTTTAGGCACCCAAAGAGGTTTTTCCAGTCAGCAGTTGATGGATCTTTCGACGGCTTCTCTGGGGCCTGCGGGAATCATTATTTTGGTGACCGGTGCCGGAGGAGTCTTTAAAACGGTCTTAAAAGATTCGGGCGCAGCTCAGGCTCTGGCGACGACATTGACGGATTGGGATCTTCCCATCCTCGCGCTTGCGTTTTTGATCGCGACACTCATTCGTTTGATTCAGGGTTCGGCCACCGTTGCCATGATCACAGCGGCTGGGTTGATGGCAAATATTGTCACGAGCCTCAGCGAACCACTGTCGGCTCAGATGCTTGCCTTGATGGTGTTGGCGATTGCCTTTGGTGCTTCCGCATGTTCGCACCTCAATGACAGCGGGTTCTGGCTGGTTAGTCGGTACCTTGGCATGAGTGAGCGGCAGACGTTTAAGACGTGGACAGTTCTTACTACGATAATCGCGATTGTGGGTTTCGCTTTGACGATGCTTGCTGGCTATGTCGTCCAATCAATGTGACACCCAACAATGTGACACCCAAAATAGGCAGCGATGAATATTTTCGACGTAGAAGACGTTTCAATACTTGACGTGCAGACGTCAGCCGATGGGCCCTCAGGATCACTACCGTTGACCGACGAGATGCTCCGTCATCGTCCAAGTGGGGATCTTTTTGGTTGGACGCAGGACGCAGCAATGGGCTGGGAGCCGGCGCAACTGGCGCGCGATGAGTATCTGATTCTCAGCACGATGGGCGGCATGCGTGCTTCTGACGGAAAACCAATTGCGTTGGGCTACCACACAGGTCACTGGGAACTTGGCCTTCTGATCAAAGAAGCGGCCGATCGCATTAGGGCGCGTGACGGCATTCCGTTCGCAGGATACTGCAGTGATCCTTGCGACGGCAGGTCCCAAGGTACAACTGGAATGTTCGATTCACTGGCGTATCGTAACGATGCCGCGATAGTGTTGCGCCGTTTGGTTCGTTCATTGCCAACCAGCAAAGGCGTCATGGGAGTCGCCACTTGCGACAAAGGCCATCCTGCGATGATGATGGCGCTTGCTGGGATTAGGAATCGACCGTGCATCGTTGTTCCCGGCGGCGTGACACTGCCGCCCACCCGTGGCGAGGATGCGGGGAAAGTCCAAACCATTGGCGTGCGTTACGCCCATGGCATGATCTCGTTGCAGGAAGCAGCGGAGATGGGTTGTCGTGCTTGCGCGACGCCCGGGGGTGGATGCCAGTTTTTGGGAACTGCGGCAACCAGCCAAGTCGTGGGCGAAGCCATTGGATTGTCGTTGCCTCACTCTGCATTGGCACCCTCGGGCCAGCAGATCTGGCTGGACATAGCCAAAAAATCTGCTGACGCACTGATCCTACAGAAGAGAAAAGGAATCAAGGTCAGCGATATCGTCACCGAAGCCTCTATCAAAAACGCCATGGTGTTGCATGCCGCGATTGGAGGATCGACAAATCTGCTGTTGCACATTCCCGCGGTTGCACACGCGGCGGGTGTTCGTCGTCCGACGGTGGAGGACTGGATTGAAGTCAATCGTACCACGCCGCGTTTGGTAAGTGCATTGCCCAACGGTCCCATTGACCATCCAACGGTGCGCGTTTTTCTAGCTGGCGGCGTCCCCGAAGTCATGCTGCACTTGCGCGAGCTGGGATTGCTGAATACGAATACATTGACCGCCAATGCGATCCCGTTGGACGAAATGCTCAATCAATGGGAGGTCTCAGAGCGTCGTCGGCGATTGCGGGCGCGTCTTCAAGACGAGGATGGCGTCGATCCTGATACGGTGATTTTTAATCCTTCCTCTGCGGTTGAGGCGGGAATGACCGGAACGCTGGTATTCCCCAAAGGGAACCTCTCGCCGGATGGCTCGGTCGTCAAAGCAACGACGATCGACCCTTCGATGCTCAAGGACAATGTGTTTGATTTTCGTGGACAAGCGCGCGTCTTTTATTCTGAGTCCGCGGCAATCGCGGCGATAAAGGGACAGGGCAGCAAAAAGGTAGAAGCCGGCAACGTAATCGTTCTCGCTGGCTGCGGACCTTCTGGAACGGGCATGGAAGAAACCTATCAACTGACCGCGGCGCTAAAACACTTGCCATGGGGCAAGGAGGTCGTGCTGTTGACCGACGCGCGGTTCTCCGGTGTGTCCACTGGCGCATGTATCGGCCACATTGGCCCAGAGGCTCAGGCGGGAGGTCCGATTGGCAAGGTTGTCGATGGAGACTGGATTGAGGTTCGCATTGATCGCACAGCAATCACAGGCCATATCAACCTTGTTGGCCACGGCGAGACTGTCGTTGATGCAGATTGGGGGGCGAAAGAGCTTCAGTCGAGAGCCGAAGGCTCCTTTGAGCCACATCCCGAATTACCCGATGACACCCGGCTGTGGGCGGCTTTGCAGAATGCAGGCGGCGGAACTTGGGGAGGGTGCGTCTATGATGTTGAGCAAATTTTGAAGAAACTTGGCAAGTAACCTCGCCAGCATTGCCACGTTTGACCTAGCAAAACGCGCCTTTGTGGTAGAATCAGCAGTTCTGAAATCACTGCCTGAGAACCTCCTTCGCAATGTCTGTTCAAAACTCTGTCGGCTTATTTATACGCCTGTTGTGCCCAATTTTGTTGGCGTCCATTTTTGCCAATACAGGTTTAGCTCAGGCTGATCAATCCGATCCGGTCAGTGATGATTTCCTCAAACAGTTCCAATTGGAGGCCGTCGAATCAGAGACAGCTGACTGGATTCATTGGGGGGACAAGCCGGGTAAGTTCAGCAACTGGGAACAGCACTCCAACAGGTTGATTCCGGTTTATACCTTTGGCATGTCCCTAGATTCCATCAATGGCAAAAACAGCGTCTATCGCAGTAAGAAAAAAATCAAATCGCTCTACCAGAAGCTGCCGGAGGGGACGCTGAATAAAAAAGCGTCGTATTTCGATCAGACTCAGTTATACGACCTCCAGCAGACGGCCATTGAAGCCGGCAAGAAGAACATCATAATTCTGCTGTTCGATGGGATGGATTGGCAGACCACCCAGGCGGCAGCAATCTATCGCCGACAGGCCGTCACCTACACCAAGGGGCGCGGCGACGTTTTGTCATTTCAAACCTATGGTAAAGCCGAAACGGATTTCGGGTTTTGCGTTACCAGTTGCCACAACGGCGGGTCAAAGCACAACGTCGACTCTCAAACCGTTAGTAACCAAGGCGGTAATCGAAGTGGTGGTTATAATGCCGACCTTGGAGGCGCGAAGCCTTGGACACGATCGGCGAGTTCCACCTATCTGATGGGTCGTCATAAAGCGATGGCCCATGTTTACACCGATTCGGCTGCTTCAGCGACTTCGATCACGACCGGAAAAAAAACCTACAATGCCGCGGTCGCTGTTGATTACCAAGGCAACCCGTTGACAACGGTGGCTCATCAATTGCAAGAGTCAGGCCGTTCGGTTGGTATTGCCACAAGTGTGCCAATCTCTCACGCGAGTTTAGGTGCCACCTACGCCCACAACGTGACTCGAAATGATTACCAAGACATTTCTCGCGATCTCCTTGGATTGCCGTCTGTGTCTCACCGAGATGACCCGCTGCCGGGAATGGACGTGGTAATTGGATGTGGTTGGGGCAGCGAGAAAAAAGACGATTTCGAAAAACAAGGGAAGGACTTTGTTTCTGGCAACAAGTTTTTGACCGAAGATGATCTTGCAACGATCGATGCCAAAAACGGTGGCAATTATGTAGTTGCCGTTCGAACCCAAGGAAGAGAGGGAGCTGCTGTTTTGGCGGCCGCTGCCGATGAAGCGATCCGACAAAAAAAGCGACTCCTTGGGTTCTTCGGTGCTCGTTGTGAACATCTCCCCTACCAGACCGCCGACGGCAATTATGACCCAACTCGAGGCATCGACTCCGCAGATCGATACTCGCCGGAAGAACTTTTAGAGAATCCAGTCTTGGCAGACATGGCGACCGCTGCGCTTGATGTTTTGGGCACCAATGAAAACGGGTTTTGGCTGATGGTGGAGGCCGGCGATGTTGATTGGGCCAATCATAACAACAACATTGACGATGCGATTGGTGCCGTGTTCAGCGGAGAAACAGCGTTCGATGCGATTGTGAGTTGGGTTGAAAAAAATAGCAGCTGGGAAGACACTTTACTCATTGTCACTGCTGACCATGGGCATATGATGACCTTGGATAGACCAGAAAAATTGATTCGAAAAAAATCTACCGCCGCAAAGACTAACAGTCTCAACGAAAGTGCCTCGGCCACCAAATAAAATTTCGGTGCCGCCACAGTTTGCTCATGGAGGGCACCGTGTACTTTTTCGAATTCTCCTTACAAACTCAACCGAAAGAACATAATGCCATCTGCATCCGCCCGCCATATCCTTGTTGAACTTGAAGAAGTCTGCCAAGACCTAAAAGACCAGATCGAAGCAGGCGCTAATTTCGCCGACGTCGCAGCAGAATTCTCCGCTTGCCCATCAGGAAAATCGGGTGGCGACCTTGGCAAGTTTGGCAAAGGCCAGATGGTTCCAGAGTTTGACCAAGTAGTCTTTTCAGATGAACTGAACAAAGTTCATGGCCCGGTGAAAACTCAATTCGGCTATCACCTGATCGAAATTACCGAGCGCGAAGATTGAGCTGTTGTTGAACCAAAACGTACGTCTTAAAAAAGCATCGCTTCCGGTGAACTAGCGGCTCTTCTTTTTGGCCCGCTTTTTCACGGGGGCTTTCTTTTTAGTAGCCTTCTTCGCCGTTTTTTTGGTGGGAGCTTTCTTCTTCGCAGCCGGTTTCTTGGCCTTTTTTGCAGCGGCCGTTTTCTTCTTTGGAGCGCTCTTCTTGGTTGGCTTCGGCTTGCTCGGCTTACTCTTGGCAGCTTTTTTCACTGCTGCTTTTTTAGTGGAGGTTGGCTTGGTAGTCGAAGCTGGTTTGGCGGCAGCTTTGGTTGGCGCTTTCTCGGCTGGATTTGCTTCCTCTTTTTTCTTGCTCTTGCGTTTTGGGAAACGGTCTTTGGCGCTGCTATCAATCTTCAAGATCTGATTGCGAACGGTGTTGCTAAAGGGAGTCTTGTAAAATGCTACGGCTAACTGGTGAACTAAAGATGAAAACTCGATTCCCTTCGCCTTGGGGATGGCACGTTCGAGCCCGGGTATTTTTCCTTTTTCGACCTCGCCTTCGGAGATGATTCCCAAAACGAACATTAGATTCAGCAGTGCTTTGTCTGTTGGAATGGAGTGACCGCCTAGACCGTGCTGCGAGATGTAGGAGATTGCAAACGGAGTCACCCCGACCATTTTGTCAAAGGACTGGACGGCTTTGCCAAGGTTTTCCTTTTTTAGAAACTCAAGGTCAAACTGGTAGTAGGTTTCGAAGATACCGTAGAGCATTTTCTTGACGCGCGTGGCAGCTTGGAGAGGGTCGGTGAGACTTTTTACCGTTGTCGCCAACTCTTGATCGGTGGTGACACGGACTTCGTTCCAGTCGAAATAGTTCTCTTGGAGCTTCGCTAAAGATTCATCCGCTTCTTCGGCAGTCGAATTTTCCAAACAGCATGCGTAGATCGCATGGTCGATCACGGTTCGGTTGGATGGCGGCGTGATTGGTTGAAAATTCTTTTTAACAGCCTTGTAAAGCTTTGTGATCAGCTCAGCTCGGTTCTTTGCAGACATTGTTTATCTTGGACGTTCAATCAGTTGGATGTTAATGGGCGGTGACCAGTGGAGATGAAACCTCACACCTGATCGCCGACTTCGGGGTTTTCTTCTTGAGGAGCGTCAGTCAGACGATCGCTGTTTGGCGCTTCATCTGTCGACACATTGACTGTTTCCGTTGCGTCGGCTTCGGTTTCTGTTGGGAGAACCTCTTCAAGGATTCTGGTTACGCTCATCGCATTCTGCAATCCCTTATCCAGTTGAAATCGCAGGCGAGGCGTGTAGCGTGTGTCGATGCGGTTGCCGACCTTCTTTTGAAGGTAGCCCACCGAACTTTGCAGGCCCTTGAGACACAGGTTCTGCTTTGTCTCATCACCCATGACAGAAACGTGGACTTTTGCCATCCGCATGTCTCCCGACACTTCGACAAACGTGACCGTCACGTCTTTGACGCGCGGATCCTTGATGTCAGTGATGATCGCCATGCTGACCACTTCACGGATCGCTTGGGCTGCTTTTAGAACACGACGGGAACTCATAATGGAGCCTGAGGATGCACCTTACAATGCGAATATGGAAGCGAGTGGTTGACTGGGTTAGCGTTGGGGCAGAATCCTTCAGGCGAACTACAAGGTCCGGGCGATCTCTTCGATCATGTACGCCTCAAGCGTATCCCCTTCTTTGATGTCGTTGAAACCCGAAAGTTTAATACCGCATTCCATGCCACGTTGAACCTCCTTGGCGTCGTCTTTTTCCCGCTTGAGCGAATCAATCGGGTAGTCACCTATGACGGTGCTGTCGCGAATAACTCGAATACGGCATTCGCGTTTGATGTTGCCTCGCATTACGCGGCAACCGGCGATCGTTCCAGTTTTGCTAATGCTGAACGTTTGCAGCACCATCGCCATGCCCAGTTCGACCACTTGTTGTTCTGGTTTCAATCGCCCTTCAAGCATCGCTTTGAGATCGTCGGTGATTTTATAAATGACCTCATAGCGACGAACTTCGGCTTGAACCTCGTCGGCCAGCGAGCGAGCCGCTTCATCGGGAACAACGTTGAAAGCGCAAATGACCGCTTGGGACGCTTGAGCTAGACGAACATCTGCGACCGTTACTCCGCCAACAAGCGCTTGGATGACTTTGATTCGAACTTCCGGATGGTCGATCTTTCCAAGTTCCTTCTTGATCGCCTCGATCGAGCCTTTGGTGTCGGCTCGGATGATCAGGTTGAGCGTGACCACTTCTGCGTCGGCGGCGACTAGGTTGCCTGCTTCCAGACGGCGTTGCATCTCTTCGAGCGAAATTTTGACGGTGCCTGCAACGTCTTGTTCGTGTTGGTTCTCGAGACGCTTTTGGGCGATCTCGCGGGCTGTTGTGACATCATCGACAACGTACAACTTGTCTCCGGCACCCGGCGGCGTGTTAAAGCCTGTGAGGTTAACTGGTGTTGAGGGACCAGCGGATTTCAATCGTCGAGTTGGTTTGAGAGTGTCATGCATCGCTTTGACGCGTCCAAACGAAGGACCGCAGACGACAATATCGCCAATGTTCAAAGTTCCACCTTGGACCATGACTTTGCAAACCACACCACGGTCGGATTGTTGCTCGGATTCCAAGCACGTTCCAAAGGCGGGACTCTTTGGGTTTGCTTTGTATTCGTAAAGTTCTGCGGTGACCAAGATGGTCTCCAACAGTTCGTCCAAACCCGTGCCAGCGATGGCACTTGTTTTTACGACTTCGGTGTCGCCGCCCCATTCACTTGGTAGCAATTCGGCAGTAGCCAGATCTTGCAGGGCCTTATCAGCGGTAATGCCGGGTAGGTCGATCTTGTTTAGTGCCACAATGATAGGAACACCAGCCGCTTTGGCATGAGTGATCGCTTCTTCGGTCTGAGGCATGATCCCATCGTCTGCTGCCACGACCAACACCGCAATGTCAGTCACGTTTGCACCACGAGCACGCATTTCTGTAAATGCCTCGTGACCGGGTGTATCTACGAAGGCGATTTTTTGTTCGCCTTTTTTGACTTCGTAGGCGCGAATGTGTTGGGTGATGCCGCCGGCCTCGCCTGAGACAACATCGATACCAATCAATGCATCGAGCAGAGACGTCTTACCGTGGTCCACGTGCCCAAGGAAGGTGACGATCGGTGCTCGTGGAACAAGATTCTCGTCATCTTCATCCACGTCAAACTGAGCCATCAATTCATCTTCGGCAGAAACGGCTTGGCGAAGTTCGACGTTGGATTCGAAATGTTCGATCAACAATTCAACCATCTCGTCAGGAATGATTGAGTTGATGTTGCGCGAGGAATCGTCGCCCAATTGTTGGATCGTCAGCAGCGCTTGCACCGCCGGCACACCAGCGGCTTCTGAAAAATCACGAACACTACATGGCAGTTGCAAAACAACGTCGTCTTTCCTAGGAGCCGCCGTGTTAGCAGCTTTTCCGCGACGCCGGGTTCCATAGCGTCCGCCGAACTGTCCGGGTCTTCCCGGTCGTGGCGGACGTCGATTTCTAAGACCGCCGAGCGGAGTTTCGCCCGGGCGTTTGCCTGAACGACGGACCTTGCCCACCACCGAGGAGTCGTCTTTGCTCTCGCTGTCCTTGCCTTTTTTCTTGCCCTTCTTCGATGATTTGGTCAGGTGCTCTAGAGGAGCAGAACCACCGCGCTGGATTTGCGTAATCGCATCCTGTGGCAACGCGATGTCGGGCTTCTGAACTTTCTCACCGGGGGTAGTGGTTTGGGCTGAGGGTTGTTTGACTTCCGGCATCTTGGCGATGTTAGCGGTGACGCCGCGCTTTTTGACGGGACGCTCTTTCTTGGCGTCGTCATCAGTACTGCGTTTGGGGCGACTGTCTAGGTCACGGACCGCTTTGGGTCCACGATTAAACAGTGGGCTTGTTCTTTGCGGCGTAAGTTTAGCCGGGGCGCTAGTTTCTGGCTTCGCATCAGCAACGGGTTCAGCTTCGGGTTTCTTGTCCCGAATAGAGGCTTTCTTGATTGCAGGCGTTCCCGTGGTCGCCTTAACCGAAGTGAACGACTTACGCGACTTGTTACGAAGCTTGTTCAGCAAACCGCCGACCGCTGAGGAGACACCGCTTGGTTTAGCTTCATCTTCGGTTGGCTCTTCTGAGCCATCGTCGTCGGGTTGAGGTTGATCCTCGACGGTTTCTTCGGTGGCCTCAGGTACCGGAACCTCGGCCGCAGCTTCAACGGGCTCTTCAAGTTCTTCGGCAGGTTCAGGTATGACTTCCGGTTCAGGTATGACTTCCGGCTCAGGTATGACTTCCGGCTCAGGTTCTGGAGGCGGTGCAGCCATGAAGCTGTTGATGGTCGTGATCTCGTCTTCGCTCAGACTGGCCAGCGCAGACCCCTTCCCCGTGACGCCTGCTTGTTCGCAGATGTCGAGGAGTTGCTTGTTGTCCATTCCAAGGTCTTTGGCAAACGCGTAAATGCGTACGGGCACGTTAAGTGACCCTCCTTTTTTGATTCTGAACGTCGAAACGGAGTCCGCGTTCCATCAATGACTAAAAACACTTCTACATAAATCGTCCCTTCCGCCCAAAAGTATTTGGCTTTTGAGTTCAGACACGGTTTGATTTCCAACAGTCCTAATTGGATCATTTTGTGAAACTTGTCGTGACAAATTCACAATGTCGAACTAGGTCCGTTTTGGCACGAACGGGCCAAAATTCTTACAGCTTTCGAGTCGATATAGTAACCGGGATTGTCAAATATACCACCCCGGGATTCCATATGGTCACGTGCTGTCGGCAGGTTGTGCTGCACGTCTTTATTCTGTTTTGGCGGCATCAGCAGCACCCGTTGCTGCCTCGTCAGTTGAGCCACCGTCTTGGGCATCTGGTGTGGCACCGGACGCCTTAAGTTTTCCCGCCTCGAGCTCAGCCTGTCGTTGAGCCGCTTTTTGAGCCGCCTCTTCCTTGGCGCGAGCCTCTTCGGCTGCTTTCTCAATGGCTTGTTGCTGTTTGCGAAGCTTCTTTTCTTCTTCCGCCCGTTTCTCGGCGACCAAAGCCCGTTTTTCGGCTTCATCGACAATCTTGTCCACATCTTCTTCGCTAAGTTCACCCATTGCGATCAAATCGCTGGGTTCAATCACCGAGAGGTCGTCATAGGACAGGTAGCCTTCGCCGACCAATTGATTTGCTAGATCCTCGTTGACGCCATCAATGTCACAAAACCCGCTGACGGCGCGATCGATCTGAGATTCGAGTTCGGCTTGGGTCATGATTTCAATGTCCCAACCACATAGCTTGCTGGCAAGGCGGACATTTTGTCCACGTTTGCCAATGGCAAGGGAAAGTTGATCATCGCGAACCAAAACGATCGCCCGGCCCATCATTTGACAAAGAATCACCTCGTCCACTTCGGCAGGCTGCAACGCGTTGGGTATCAGAATCAGAGGGTCCTCGTCATAGCGTACGATATCGATTCGCTCTCCAGCCAATTCATCGATGACCACTTTGATTCGGTTGCCACGAACGCCCACACACGCACCCACGCAGTCGACTTTAGAATCGATGCTGCTGACGGCGACTTTTGATCGGTAACCCGGTTCGCGCGAAATCGCGTTAACTAAAATGACTCCGTCAGAGATCTCGGGGATCTCGCTTTCGAATAATCGTTTGACAAAGTTCGGACGGGTCCTGCTGAGCACGACCTTAATCCGTGATCCCTGAGCCTTAACTTCGGTGACCAATGCCCGGATGCGTTCGTTGGGCTGGTGGGTATCGCCGGGGATCTGTTCACTGCGAGGAAGAATGGCCTCGACAGGTCCCAGTGTGACGGTCGTCACGCGCCCTTCGTTGCGGTTGACCGTTCCGGTGATGATGTCATCGACGACTTCGGTAAACTCATCGATCTGCGAATCGCGTTCGGCTTCGCGGACTTTTTGAATGATCACTTGTTTTGCCGTTTGAGCACCAATGCGACCGATGACTTCTTCGTAGTCCAGCATCTCTTGACCGCAACGTCCGGCAATTTCGCCAGTCTCACGCTCAATGAAGAATTCAATATCGGCTTCGTCTCCAAAATGGCGCTTCGCGGCCGTTACCAGCGCAGACTCGATCACGCGGAACACCGTTTCTTTTTCGATGTTCTTCTCGCGATGCAAGGAGTCAACAATTCGTAGTACTTCGCTGGCGTTCATGAGTTCTCTCTGTCTAAATTGTTACCTGATGATAAGTCAAACCACATCAGGCGATTTTGTTCAACCTCGACGATGACGCGTTGGCCTAAGCGCCAATCACTGTCGCCCGAGGTACGCACCGTTACCTCCGAAGGCTGGCCAATTTTCGGAAGGCCGATGGTTGTTGATATTTGTTGTTCTGTGTTTGGGTCTGTTGCTTTGTTTGCGTTGGTCGTTTCGAGTTGCGCTGACGTTTTCTTGTTGTTCGTTTCGAATTCTTTGGACTTCGTTAAATCAACCAGCAAGGTCACTAATGTTGAATCACCGAGTCGATCGTTGGACTGTACCGTCGCCGGAAACTGAAGCCGCTGTTCTGATCGGTCACGGTTGTTTCGTGGTTGAGGTAAGTCGTCATTAGTGTTGTTTTCTCTGGGAGCGTTGATCAATTTTGCATGTTCAGCCCGAAAGCCAATCAGCAGTTCTCGTTGTTGGTCGTCTTTCGGGTGGTCGTTTTCAGGTGGTCGGTAGGCGAAATTTGTTGGTGAGGTTTGAGGGATCAGATTCGTAGGTACTGATCCAATAAACTGAGCTACAAAAGTGTTGGCCGGCCGATGATATAATTGATCGGGCGTACCGGTTTGTAATATCTCTCCATCTTTCATCACCGCGATTCGATCTCCCATTGTCATCGCCTCCACTTGGTCGTGGGTGACGTAGACAATCGTCGCGGCAAGTTCTCGGTGCAGGCGCTTTAACTCCAATCTCATCTGTTGGCGAAGTTTTGCATCAAGGTTAGATAATGGCTCGTCAAACAAAAATACCGCCGGTTCCCGTACAATCGCTCGCCCTAAAGCAACGCGTTGACGTTCACCGCCGGACAGTTGATGCGGCTTTCGGTCGAGCAAATGTGAAATGCCCAGCCTCTCTGCCGCTTGTCTGACTTGGTGATCAACCTGTGATCTCAGCCTTTTCAACTTGGCTGATTTCTGAGGTTGAAAGATGCGTATCAAACCACGATTCAGTACTCCACCACCGTAACGTAACAACAATCCAAACGACAAATTTTTGTAAACCGACATGTGCGGATACAAAGCGTAATTTTGAAACACCATTGCGATGTTTCGGTCTTTCGGCGGCTTGTCGTCAACCACCACTTGATCGATCTTCACCGACCCCGAAGAGGGGTGATCAAGACCCGCTATTATTCTTAGCGTCGTGCTCTTGCCGCACCCACTGGGACCAACAAGAACAAGAAATTCTTTGTCTGCAATTTGTAGGCTGACATCCCTAACTGCGAACGCTCCGCTGGGAAATCGCTTTGAAACACTTTCCAGCGAAAGCTGCGCCATTAAAATTCCCTCCCCCATCAGGATTCTTACTCGCCAGTCGAGTTTCTTCTTCCTGATGAACCGAGAACCGTGGTTCAGCCGACATCAAAAACAACAAGAAAAGATAACGCTGTGCAATTCTCCGGTCAACTGAGCTTTTCTCGCTAGAGCTTAAATGTCGCCATATAATTCGTTCAATTGGAGATGTCTGTCGGTGTGCATGGTTGCCAATCGTTTTGGTCATTGTTTACAAAACTGTCCACCGTCACAAACGGACCGAATACCAAAGTAGTTGCATTCATTAAACGCCGAAGGAAGAAATTGACTATTGTCATTCATTGCCACGTTGGATTTTGATTTATCAAGAGGGATTGTCTGCAAGGTGTTTTTAGCGTCCTTTAAGTGCAACCCGTTGCTCGCTTGTTCGGCTTTCTGGGATGCTTCGTCTTGAACCTTGAAGAGAAAAGAGTATACTGTTACCGGCGATTCTCTAGATTACAGACCCTCGCCCCTTCCAACAGCCTCTCTCTATATTTGTCCAAGTTTAGTCGTGCTCTGCTTGATTTTCTGGCGGCAGTGACCAAAATGTTGACAATTCCAGCTCCAATTATTTGGTCGTAGTGATCGGTCTATTAATCATTAAATTTATTTATCAGGGTGCACGCTTGAAAATTCAAAGAAACAAAAATGGTTTTACTCTTGTGGAGTTGTTGGTTGTCATCGCAATCATCGGCATCCTCATTGGAATGCTACTTCCGGCGGTTCAGCAGGTGAGAGAAGCCGCACGCCGAACACAATGCTTGAACCAGTTGCGTCAAATTGGTTTGGCGACAATGAATTTCGAATCAGCAACTATGAGATTCCCAACTGCTGGCGGAAGTTTCATCAATAATACGGACGACCCGCGCGGGATCAACAACGAGTATCGCGGTGTGGAAACTGGAAACTGGGTTTTCCAGACGCTTCAGCAAATGGAACAAGGTCCACTAGCCAATCGCCGACGGACTGGTGGCTATTTTGGCGATGCTAGCGTTACGCCAGTTGTTCCGTCGATGATGGGAGAGGAAATCCCTAACTACTCTTGCCCCTCACGTGGAAGTCGCACTTGGACCGGTACTACACCCGTCAATCTTACTGCCTTCGCAGGCGACTATGCTTCGGTTGGTGCTCCTTTGCTTGTCCCTAACGTAACTCTGCCAAATGACATCAATGCCGCTGTGACTGCCAACAACCAGACTGATCCTGGGATTGAAATAAATAATCTAATCAGCGCTGGCCGCGAAGACATACAAGGTGAGAGGCAGAACTTCTGGACTGGAATCATCACGAAAGGCTTCACAGTCAACAGCAGTGGAAACGTTCAAAAATATCCTCGTGTTGGATTTGGAGCGATTTCCGATGGTTCGTCAAACACAATTTTGTACATGGAGAAATCTGCTGCCGCCGCGAGATACTCAACAATGGAAGCTAATAATGACATTGGCGATCAATATGGGAGTCTAGGCGTAGGTAATTTCAACTGTTACCGCTCAATCTCAGCTCCAATTGCTGATGGCGATAACCTCAACGGCACTCGGCCTCCTTCTGGTGGAGCCTTACGTGAGCTAAGTGTTGGTTCTGCTCACCCTGGTACTTGCAACTTGGTTCTTGCTGATGGTTCAACGCACGCCGCAAGTAACACAGCCTCACTGGCCAGCTTGTGGGCTCTTCAAGACAAGAGCGATGGTGTCGTCTTTGGTGTTGACGAACTTTAAGAGACAGGCTTATTCGATCTCTGCGACTCTTTTCCAAAGATCGTTGAAAACTTCAACAAACCTCCTCACCGCGTGTTCGGTGAGGAGGTTTTTTCTGTTTCTGCTTCAGATGCGTGCCAAGACGCAATGCGAATGCCCTACTTCGCTCGAAAAGTTGCAGCTTTTGAGCACGAGATTTAGTGGTTTGTCAGGGATGGAAGTTAGAGTGTGTCATCGTAGCCGGAGTCGCCAGACTTCGGTTTTATACTGCTGAACTGAATTCTGGCGAATCCAGCTACCCTAAAATTAAATGTTGACA
>CALHPU010000109.1 GCA_938036435.1 uncultured Pirellulaceae bacterium
TCAATGATCCCATGGACTCATCAGAACGAATCGCTGTTTCATTTGACGGCAATCCCGCAGAAGCGGCTTTGTTGACGATTGATTTCACGCCGCCAATCCAGACAACGCTATTGGGGGATGTTAACTTAGATGGCGTCGTTAACTTTTCTGACATCCCCGCATTTATTTCGGTTCTGCAATCGGGCGGGTTTCAAGCTGAGGCAGATTGTGACGAGAGTGGCGTCGTGGACTTCGCCGACATCCCTGCATTTATCGCGATTTTGCAAGGCTCGTAACGAGCGGAGTAGACTACCGCTGGCAGACAGAAAAGAAAGATCACGCTCGTCGCGACCATCTGAGCCAAATATTTTGCTAGGCTTCCTATTTTCAACCAAAGCGATGACCGTCCATGTTGCGTGCTCACGCTGCCCTTGCGGGCTAGGTGCCAGAGTGTAAGTCGATTCGAGTGGAACCGAACATCCCATATTTTGTCCAATTTCCCGTGAAATCACCGATAACAGCATTGACGGTTGGGGCGCTGGCGATTCAAATCTCTAAATTCTCGACAGACCTCGTTTTCGAGCCGTCTGCTGGGCTTTCGTTCTACACTTATGTAGGCGAAAATCCTTGAAAAAGCGACCAAAACGAGCTTATGCGTTAGCGGAGTGTCCGCAATCGGTCGAATAAAAGTCAAAATCATTGTGAAAATCTATTTTTGAGGCAAAATTGTGGCTGTTAAAATCCGCCTGAAGAAACTTGGAAGGACCCATCGTCCGTTCTTCAGAGTTTGTGCGATGGACGCACGTTCTCCGCGTGATGGTCGCGTCATCGAGGAATTGGGAACTTACGATCCGATGGTCCCCCACACTGACGCTCGAGCCATCCTCAACGGCGAGCGTATCGCTCACTGGATGAGCGTCGGTGCTCAGCCTACGCCCAAGGTCGGTACGCTGATCAAAAAATACGGCAAAGACGGCACACACCTAGAAGCTCAAGCGGAAGCCATCGCTCAGCTCTCAGAGCGGCGTCAAAAGTCAATCGAAAGTGCCAAGAAGGCCGCAGCAGCTGTAGAGATGCCCAAGCCGGAACCGGAGCCAACTCCAGAAGCAGCCGCTGAAGGCGAAGCCACAGAGGCAAAGGCTGAAGGCGCAGAGGAAGTGAAAGCAGAAGCTCCGGCCAAAGAGGCCGCAGCCGAGGAAAAACCAGAAGCCAAAGAAGAGAAAAAAGAGGAAGCCAAAGCTGAAGAAAAAGCTGACGCTGAAGAAAAAGCTGACGCTGAAGAAAAAGCTGACGCTGAAGAAAAGAAAGAAGACGCTGCTGAGTAATTTTTCTCAGCAGGTATCCAGTCGAAGGTTGTGGTTGAAATCTCATGAGATTTGATGTGCTGACCTTGTTCCCGGAGATTTTTCCGGGCTATATGAGTCAGAGCATCTTGAACAAGTCGATTCAAAATGGAATCGTCGAAATTCACATTCACAACATGAGAGACTGGACGACGGACAAGCACAATAAAATCGATGATCGCCCCTTCGGTGGTGGTCCCGGAATGATTCTTGCCGTCGAACCTGTTGTCCGCTGTGTTCGTGATGTTCGAGCCATGGATGACGACCCCGGCGTGGTCATGATGATGACGCCATCTGGACAACGGCTTTGTCAGCCCTTGGTTGAGGACTTTGCGACTCACCATCGGAGGATGATTTTGTTGTGCGGAAGGTACGAGGGCTTCGATCAACGTGTGATCGACATCCTCAAACCAATTGAAGTTTCCATCGGCGACTATATTCTCAATGGAGGAGAGGTCGCTGCGATGGTGATGATTGACTCGCTAGTTCGAATGGTGCCCGGAGTTCTGGGCGACGAACTGAGCAGTTGGGACGATTCGTTCTCACGAGGCAACCGAATGCTGGAGTATCCCCAGTACACACGGCCGCGCGAGTTCGAAGGGCATAACGTGCCCGAAGTCCTACTGGGAGGCAATCATTCGGCTATCGAAAAATGGCGACTACAAGAAAGCCTTGAAAGAACCAAAATTCGTCGCAGTGATTTGCTGCCCGAACCAAACAACGAATCCGCCACCGCGGAAACGCCGAACACCAAAAGTGAAACCTGAGGACACGACGATGTCACACAAAATTATGGAATTGGTCGACAAGGCCAGCATGAAAGAGAACGCTCCAGAATTCGAAATTGGAGACACCGTTGACGTGCATTGCCTGATTCTCGAAGGCGAAAAGAAGCGCACACAAGTCTTCACCGGGACTGTGATCGGACGATCGGGCTCTGGCGTTCGTGAAATGTTCCGCGTCCGCCGCATTGTCGCAGGAAAAGGCGTCGAGCGTAAGTTTCCAGTACACTCGCCACGTATTGAAAAAGTTGAAGTGAAACGGTCTTCGGTCGTTCACCGTGCCAAGCTGTATTACTTGCGTGATCGAGTCGGCAAAGCCGTTCGTTTGAAAGAGCGTCGCAAGTAATCCGGCTGCTCTAACGTCATTGATCAATCCAAACAATACTCCGACCAATTACTAAACAGGGAATTCCCATGGGAAGCGAACGAGAGAGAGAACTTCGACGCCGTCGTAAGCGCCGGAAAGTCGTCACAAAAATTAAAGCCCGCGCTGCCAAGGCGACTGCGTCAGAAAAAGAAGTGCTGGCTCACAAGTTGCGAGGTATCACTCCCGGTGCTGAAGATTTAATCAAGCAACTTAAGCTGTCTTAGTCGCAGCCCACGCCCAATATAAAAGACGTCAAAGAAGGCTCCTGCGAAACATTCGCAGGAGCCTTTTTTTCGGACTGCATTTCAAAGTTTACCCAAAACTGCTTGCCGTTAAATTGCACATGATTGGTCCCCGGAAATCGCTGAAAAGGCGGACATTGGGGTGAACGAGCGATGGGTTCAACGTTACTTTCCCTTCTTGCTGCTCGCTTAGACAATCGCCTCTCTGAACGTCTCGCAGCTGACCTCTAAAATTTGCGTCTATCATTGCTTGATTGCTTTAATAAGGAAAATGGCGTTTCGCGCCGAGCGCTATCGAGACTCAACCACACAGGAAATTGCGTCTAAAATTGAAAATCTGGGCGACCATTGAACATAGCCCGCTAAACCGACCGATAGAACAAAGTCGGGAATTTTCCCTTGGTAGAGTGCAGATTTGATGTTTTACCAATCAACTGGAGTTTGAGCATGGCAAGGACGCTTTCAATCATTTTATTCATTGCCATTGTCGTCGTCTCAAGAGGGGCCAATGGTCAAACACTTGACGACGCAGGTCTGTGGTTTGCCGCTTTAGGAAACGGCAAGTTTGAGACACTCGATGAAGATGCCCCGTTGCGTTGGTGGTTCGATGCCCATTACCGCTTGCGCGATGATACAAGCGGATTTAACCAAAGCATTATCCGACCGGGATTGGGATACGCGATCGATGACCTGCATACGGTTTGGGCAGGCTATGGTTGGATAAAAACAGCGCCCGTGTTTGGAAATAACTTTGATGAACACCGTTTGTGGCAGCAGTGGACAGCGACACCGTCGCTGGGGGACTAGAAACTCCTACACCGCAGCCGATTCGAACAACGGTGGTTGGAGACCGGTGACGATGTTGGACTTCGCTGGCGGCAGCTTCTGCGCGGGCAGCGCGTGTTAAGCAGTTTCCCGGAATTTTCGTTTGTCGTTTGGGATGAAGTGTTTTTTAATCTCAACGACACCGACTGGGGAGCCAATAGCGGTCTTGATCAAAATCGAGCCTTCTTTGGATTTGGTTTCAAGCGTTCACCGCACTCAAAAATCCGAACGGAGATCGGCTACTTGAATCAGTTTCTAAACCGGCCGCAAGATGGCCTAAATCATATTCTGTCGGTCAACTTTTTCTTTTAATTCAATGCAGAGTTTACGCGTCCTTCCCCGACAAAACCGACCACTGGCGTATCGGGGTGATCATCAAGGTCGTAAACGCTTTGCAGCACTGTGCTCCGCAGGATTTCCTCAAGTGAAGCTTTGGCAGCAACAAACTGGTCATCTGGAGATTCAGATGCATTGGGCCAAGAAGTCATTTATGAAAGTCATAGTCATAGAGAGAATCAGGAACCTCTCATTGCTACGCGGGTTCCGTAACCAAAGCCATCGTCTTGTAAGCATTCTTCGAAATAAGCGGCATTGAACGCGCCCCTGACGCTTTCATGTAGAATTTGATTAACTACTGGATGCGTTGCTTTGCTTCGTATCCCCACGGCCGATCTCGCAAGAGATTAGAAAGTTTTCTCTTTGGCGATCCAAAATCGCGTGAGCTTGGCGACCATCAATTAAAAACGATGGTTTTGTTATCGTAGGTGATCGTTTTGTGCTGTAGCGCTTTTCCGAGAGCGGTTGTGAAGACTTTCTTCTCCACGTCACGTCCGATACGTTTCATGTGCTCCACTGAATCTCCCGGCTCAACTCGAACGACATCCTGTTCGATAATGGGCCCCTGATCCAAAGCGGGTATCACGTAATGAGAAGTCGCACCAATCAGCTTAACCCCTCGCTCGTAAGCAAGCTCATACGGTTTGGCACCGACGAAACTTGGCAAAAACGAGTGGTGAATGTTCACAATGGGACAGCCCGCAGCAGCGATAAATTCTTTGGTCAGAATCTTCATGTAACGCGCTAATCCGATCAGATTTGGTGAATACTCTGCAATAATCTGCAGCTGCTCTTTCTCATGGCGTACGGGATCTTTGTAGGTCTTCACGTAGTGGAAAGGTATGTCATACCGCTTGGCATACTTTTCAATACTGGGGCTATTGGCGATCAAAAATGAAATTTCGGTATTGGGATAATCCCCCGCCTCACACTTGTTCAGCGCTTCGATCAGCGTGTGAGGCTCCTTAGACGAAAACAGGCCAAGCTTCTGCGGTTGATCGAAAAAATGTACGCGAAATGACGTGTTTTTAAATTGGGCGGCAACCGATTGAAACTGCTTGGCGAAATCGACGCCATTTGACCAAGGGTGATCCCCCTTCCATTCAAGCCGCGCGAAAAAACTTGAAGCATCAGTGTATTCTTCGAAACGCGAAATCGAAATCTTATGGTCTTTAAAGAACTCGACTAACGCGGCGATGATGCCGACTTCGTCATGGCATCGAAAAAGTAGGCAAGAGGT
This sequence comes from uncultured Pirellulaceae bacterium, assembly GCA_938036435.1. Taxonomy (GTDB): domain Bacteria; phylum Planctomycetota; class Planctomycetia; order Pirellulales; family Pirellulaceae; genus Mariniblastus. The sequence continues at coordinate 5,115 of CALHPU010000109.1, forward strand.
AAGTTCCATGAAATTCTGTCTATGATGTCAATGTTAAGATCGAATCACGCGCTCAATCGCTTTAAGGGCTAAGCAGCTCGCGCGAGTGTTTGGTGTCCTGTGATACTTCGATAAATTTCTTCCACTTGATCAGTCAGACCGTTGGGATCAAATTCTCGAAAAACGAACTCCTTCCCATGCTGGCCCATTTGTTCTCTTCGGTCGGGATCTTTGTAAAGTTCGATGATGGCGTCGGCAAGTGCGTCAGGATTTTTTGGCGGCACGACCAAACCGCTTTTTTGGTGTTGGACAATTTCTGGCAAGCCGCCCGTATTGGCGGCAACCACGGGAGTCCCGGCGGCAAGCGCTTCTAGCGCTACCAAGCCCAACGGTTCTTCTACTGAAGGGACAACGGCAATATCAAACGCAGCCATATAGTCTTGAATGTTGCAACGCAAACCGCACCATTTGACTCGTCGGTAAAGCTCGTTTTTGATCAGAATCGATCGTAGCTTTTTCCCGTAGGCTTCGTCTCTACGAAACCGTCCCAGCAACGCCAGACGAAAATTAGGAATTTCATCGCACAATCGCTTCAACGCCCTGAACAGATAGAGATGCCCCTTTCTCGCAACGACCTCTCCGACGAGGCCGACCAAAAAGTCATCCGGCGAGTTTTGCAATTGACGAGTCGCAATCCGTAGGCTCTTGGGAGTGATCGTCTTAAAACGATCTAGATCTGTAAAACAGTAAACCGTCTTCAATTTGTGGGGCGATACGCGATTGACGTTCCGCTGGTATCTTCCCGTTGCATGAGAATTGGCAATGACGAAATCGTTAAACTTCCAGTGCAGCTGCAACGATCGATTGTGAGCCGTTGCAACAACAGGAATTCCAGAAGCCATTTTCAGCAACACGCCAAAAGCATGGGCGCGGGTCATGTGCGAATGCGAAAGATCGAATTTCTCGGCCTTGGCCCAATCACGTATTCGACCAATCTCTCGCGGCGAACGATTCATTTCACTGTGAAAGATCTTGACGCCGGGGATATCCTGTTTCTCCATCCAACCATCTGTGCGGCAGAGGATCGTGACGTCGTGTCCGCGCGCAACGAGATGCTCGCAAAGAAACTTACAGTACGTCAGCGCACCGTTGATGTGTCGCCCGGATATAAGTTGCAGGATTTTCAAGGGGAAGTGTACCGGAATTAGAGTCAAGTTCGCACGATCATTTTGACAAGCATTGCCGTGGGCGACCATATCAATCTACGGCGTAGTCGTCGGGAAATGTGAATAGTTGCACCATTACTTCCCCATGATTTCGGCAAATATATTCAACAGCAGCCTGTGTGCGTCAGCCGTGATGCCAGAGGCGGACGATTCACGCGGGCCAGCCACGTTGAGCGTCTCAATGCTCTCTCGGTTCAGCCACGCATGGACTTCTGCGACTTTTTGCTCCACCCAGCTTTCCTCCAAATCGGCCGATTGCATGGCCGATATATCGATTGCGAGGCAAGGACGAATGTGGCGCCGGGCAAAACTTGCCGTCAGCGCCGTCCCGCGCGACATTCGGTTGCGGTACAGGATCAGCGTTGCGTCCGAATCGGTTACATTTTTCTCAGTACGAACCACATAGCGGGCCGACTCCGTTTCGGTCAACTGGTAGACATTGGAGATCGATCCATCTTCGGCTATGCGGCCGCGCGGGCACCAGCCACCGTGAGGAATCTCTAAAAAAATGGCAACGTCCAACGCTGCTCGGTCAACGCCGGTCTGCCCACCAGAGATAACTTTAGAAACTGAAGGAACAGACATGAGGCAGCAAAGGTTTGTCAAAGCCAAAGAGTAAAAGAAAGCGCACACTTTTGAAGCAAATGAGCCGAATGCGTCCGAGGCAAAGTGCGTCCGAGGCAAAGTGCATCCGAGGACAAATCGGCTACTTTGGTAAGAGTAACTCAATTCCGCCGCCAAGGGGAGTCAGATGATTCGCAGTTCCGGGAATGCGAAACCGATTTAGCTCGTAGATTTCCAGATAACGTGACGCTTGGCCCAAACGCTGCCTCGCAATCTCGAACAACGTGTCGCCATCTTCGGTAAGGTAGAAACGACCGTCCAGTTCCCTGTCGGGCGCGCGAACAGCGTCCGAGTCACCTGACGAACCGTGAGAGCGATCGTTTTTGTGCTGGTTTGGACATAGGTCAGGATAGTCCCGCTGGAGTTCTTCTGCCTTGGGTACCGTTAGCGGCGTCCCCACCGGAATTGATTCAGAAAGAGAAAGAGCTTCTTGATTGAATTGGTGTAACGCGCGGAAATAACGACCATCACCGTAAACGGCTTGCGCGATCGTCCAAAGGCTGTCGCCCTTGCGTGTAGTGTAAGTCTGGCCTGCTTTGGAGCGTATCTTCTCCGGTTTTTCGTAGGGTTCCAGAACTGCAGCCGCCGTTGGCTCAAAGGGTTCAACGGCCGAAGTTTGAACAACCAATGGCGTCTGCTGTGGCTGATTGAATTCGTCTTTTTGTGGCTCGACACGCTTCTGTGCCGGGGAAAATTTCGGGGTGAAGCTACTGGTTTGATTCGGCTGAGAGGCGGCAGGTAACTGACGCATTAGCATGTCGTCAATCTTTCGGGGCACAGGCGGCTTGGGTTTCGGCGGCTTGGGTTTCGGTTCCTTGGTTTTCGGTTCCTTGGTTTTCTGCTGAACTTTGGGGGCCAAAGTCTCGCTGTGTTCTGATCGCAAACTGGGGCTGGCGGCGGGGCTGAAGCTGGAAGCGTCGTTTACAATTTCGAATTCGCGGTCTTTGCCGATTGCAACCGGGACGAAATCTTGGCTCGAAGCACTACCAAATTCTGACTTGAGGACTGGGGGTCTAGCCTTTGGCAACTTCTTCGGTAGCTTCGTTTGATTGGACTTGTTCGCGCTTCTGCGATTGGATCGATTGGACAGAAACTCATTCGAGCTTGGCATCGCTGAATCGCGTTTTGCAATCGACACAAACCCAGAAGCAGTACTACTCTCAGTGCTCTGGGCGGCGAACGTTGGCTTGGCAACGAAGTCACTGGATTTGTGTGGCGACGCCATGTGGGTCGCTTGGGCGACTATCTGGTCGCGAGATGTTCGCGGCGTCCCGACGGTATTTCTCTCTAGCGTCGAGGAAAATCTTTCGATTGCTGCGAACGGTTTTGTTTTGTTTCCTTCAAGCCTATCATCAATTTTTTGCTCAAGTTTGACAACGGATTTCGCCTGATAGGGATCGCTATCGATCGGTTCTGCGACGGGTACGTTGCGTGAGATCTCGTCAAAGCGCGAGCTGCGGTTGGTCAGACGATAGAACGCGACGTAGACCAGCACACACAGCAAGAGTCCGACCACAATCAAACCAATTTGTGCTTCGCGCATCAGTTGGGCATTGGAATTTGGACGAAATGGATCTTGCATAGTGAATCATAAGAATGGGCTGTAACCGATGCGGAAGCTTACCTATCCCCGCAATTGTGAGAAATAGCGACTTCCGACTATCTTGAGCGCGTCTTCCTCTCATTTTAAAGTAGAGTACCGAGTCTCTGATGAGAAATCGCGGGAAATCGAAAGCAATTGGTGCTTGTTTGACTATTTGAGACAGACGTTCGCTGTTGGGCAGACCTTACCGATGTTCGACTTTTGCCGACGCTGCTAGCGTTAGTTAGGCGACCAAACGGCCACAGCTGATGCGACGGTCCGGATATTTCTCATTTGGCCCTTCAAATTCGACGTAAAGCGGGGGTTCTATACAACTGGGATTCGAAATTTCAGACTATATTGTCACCCGTATTTTGCCTCGATAGGTCTGCGCCAAAAGACCGAAAAATTGAAAATCTCGCGTCTCTAAAAGAAGCTTCCCATTTCAAAACCACTTACTATTGCCGATTCGGAGCCACCGGTTTCTTCCAAACTCTTGGCGCGGCTACCTTGGGCGTTGTTCTGGGCGCTTTCGGGGCAGGCGATTCTGAGCATCACTCGGTTCCTTTCTAAAATGGTCGTGGGCGGCAAACTCTCCTCTGAGGGCGCCATTGGACTCGGATCAAGCGCCGAACTTGGCTACTACGAGGCAACTTTCGGATTGATGATGTTGGTCATTGGAATTCATGAGGCGCTGATCACAACGCCAATGACGTTTTTCAACCACAAGGCAAAGACTACCGACGACCAAAAGTTTGCCGGAAAGATGTTGATTATATCTCTGGTCTTTTCGGTGTTGGCTTTTGTTTTCCTGATGGCTGTATCTGGCTATCACTACACCAACGTGACGGAGAATCCAGGGCTAACGATCACGATGCTGGCGGCAACTGTCTTGTTGCCATTTCAGCTTATTCGCGAGTTTGCTCGCCGCTGGTTGCTGGCCGATATTCAAGTGAAACAGTCGGCGTTGATCGAATTTCTATTCGCTGGGCTGTTCGTAGCTTGTCTCGCATTTCTTGTATTGACCAAAAGCGTCAGCGCGGCGTCCGTTTTTGGAATTACGGCGATCGCGAACTTGATCTGTCTGGCGTGCTGGTGGATGATCTACCGTCGATCGTTCACTCTGGGCCTTGGCGGCACCAAATCGCAGGCAGCAAAAAACCTCGGCTACGGCAAGTGGATTGCGTGCGAAAATCTATGCTCGGTAACCATGGTCTATTTCTCTCAGTGGTTCCTCTTGGTGAAACTTGGCGCTGTTGGTGCAGGCGTCTACACCGCTTGTGTGACCATTGTCCTTTTGGCCAATCCATTCATGTTAGGCGTGGCAAGTCTATTTGCTCCACGCAGTGCACAAGAATTCAATCGATACGGTTGGCCGGGATTATTAAAAATGCTGTTTGGGTACTGCCTGTTCGTGGGAGCAGTTTTGATCGCGTTTTCAGCAGTCTTGTATTTTTATGGCGATCCGCTGACGAGTTTGTTTTTTGGTTCGCAGCAGTACAAAGAATATTACCAAGCAAACTTCGACGGAATCAACACGACCACGTTTTTGATGTCGATCGCGATGCCTTGTTTTGGGGTCAGTTTCCTTTTGGCCTGTTGCCTGTTAGCCGCTGACGTTCCGGTGTACAGTTTTTACGCGGCACTCATAGGTCTGATTGCCACAATAGTGGTTAACTTCTCCTTCGCCGAGCCAACGATCAACACTGCAGCGATCAGTTTTGTGGCAGGTGCAGTGGCGACGACACTCTCTCGCGCCGTACTAGTCTGGTATGCTCATCGCCAACAAACAAACCTAGTGTGACCTGTCGACGCGTTTTGAAGTTGCACAAACACAAGCACGAAGCGCGAGTTTTGAAGTTGCACTAATACAAGCCCGAAGCGCAAG
>CALHPU010000110.1 GCA_938036435.1 uncultured Pirellulaceae bacterium
GATGATCATAGCTTTCCAAGGAAAGAAGATTTTCACATTTGATTGGTTTTGATCTTCGTGTTGCTCAATCGAACGTCTGGCGTGTTGCTCCGTTTTTTGCGCTGCAGACCTGCCAAACCTACTCTAGCCAACGCGAACTGGCTGGAGGAATCGCGACACCACCGGGGCGGAACAATCGAGAATTCGGCAAGAATCGGGGCTCGAATCCGAAACGGAAGCCAAGGTTGTCTCGGCTGGCATCGTAGTTGAGTCCCAGTTCGATCAGAAACGATTCGCCGATATACACCACGCCCAAGCGCTGGCCGATGCTTCCAACCTCGCCGAAGTCAACCTGCGCCCCGCCTTTGAGTCCCCATTTGTCGCTCAAGCGGTAGGTTCCAATTGCGGTCAGCACGTTGCTGCTGATGGGCCCCTCGATACTTCGCAGTCCTACATATAAGTCACCAACTTCCGGTCGGTTGCCGTAGGCACCGACGCTAACGGTTCGCAATCCTTGCGAGAAGAAATCCAAGTGAGCATCGGAAACGATCGACAATCGGTCGCCAATATGCCAGCGGAAGTCGTAATTCAGCATTCCAAAATCTGAACCAAAATTGTCGCGATCGGCATCGGGGAAGAGCGTGGCTTGAACATCAAAGTTAACCAAATCCACAATCCGCTGGCGACCGGGAGCTCCGCGTTTGGTTTGCCAGCGCTGACGGACGCCAAGTTTCACCAACGACAGATCATCAAAGATCTCTGCCGATGGCGACGTGACGTTGCCTTGCAGCCCTGACCGCAGTGCGTAGGTGCGTTCATCAAATTCAAGCGGCGTGTTGGCTCCTGCGGCGATGCCGAACGTGTTAAACGCAAACCGACGACGAAAATGTTCTTGCGCGTCATCATCGAGTGCATCGTACAGTGGCAGTTCGTTGAAGTCTTGTGACGCATCGGAGTAGGACGCATCAAAGTCGAACGTCACTTTGTGTGCCAGCCCGTTTAGATTCAACAGACTACTTTGAACCGTCGGATCGACCTTCCACAATGGCACGCTTCCTCGCACGCCGACCTGTCCGGCAGCGCGAAACAGATCGTTGCCGTCAAGTGCTTCTTGCCACCATGTGAAATCGGTCAACGCATAGGGGACGACCTTCGTCGGGCCCAGCTGCAAAGGAATGCTCAACTCTTGCCGAGTCCCAGCGCGAAACCCGTTGACGTCGGCTTCCCATGCCAACGGATCGAAGAATTGTGCATCGATCGGATCGGTTGGAGCATCTGCAACTCGTAATCTCGCGTACCCGGCATGGGCGTGGCTGCTAAAGAGCGCTCGATCGCCGAAGAGCGGTTGACCGATAGTGAATTGGTCGAATCGCGGCAGCCAACTGGTCTGGGTGAAGAAATCATTGATCTGCACGTCGGCGGTCAGGTTATAGCTTTGCGTGCCAAAGTTACGCTCCAGCCATATTCCCGTTGTCGCGTCCTTTTCAGTATCCCATTCGCGTTCGTAGTATTGTTCCAAAAAGTTGCGGTCAGAGACGTATCCAAGTTCTGCACGAAGTGAGTATCCGGGCGCAAACTGGTGGCGGTGTTTGGCGATAATGCGTCCGCGAAAGTCCTCTTCAGGTGTCAGATTAAAACGGTCGCGGCCCAGAAAGTCTTGGCCTTGGTCTTGTATGAACCAGCTCTTATATTCTCCCTGCACAAGTCCCGGTATTCCCAGCAGTCCCTGGCGCGTGTAATCAAATTTAGTGCCGTACCCGAGACCACGTTCGGATAAATAATCGAGCACACCGGTCCAGCGCGTGCCGGCCGGCGTTTGGAGCCCAAGAACTTTGTACAGATCGAATCCGCCATGGACTTGCGTGCCAAAAATGTTGTCGTTGTTGACTGAGAACTCGGTCAGAAACAGCGACGGATCACTTAGTTTGGTCGTAAACCGAGGCCATGAGAAAATCGGCACACCGCCAAGATAAACTCGGTTGCCGCTGGCGCGAGCAAAATAGTCGTCGCCAATCTGTGGCTGACCGGTAAGCGGATCAAACAACGGTGCACCGGTATCTGGATCTGTGCGCTGGCCCGGTTGCTTGACCAAATCCATCTGTTGCGACTGCAACCAATAACTGGGAACACCCAAGCGACTGGAAGTAAAAGCGCTATTGAAGGTCTGCAGATTGTTGTCGTCGATTTGCCGGACCACTTCTGCCTTGAGCCGTAGCAGGCCTCGGTAATCTCGAACGGGCGTTAGTATCTCGGCATCGAGAATGGTGCCTTGGCTTCTTTCGACGTTGTAGAACATGCGCTCGGCGTAGACCACGCGGCGATCCTTCGAGAACACCACGTTGCCTTCGAGGTAAAGTTCGTTTTGCTGCTGACCATTGGGCAGCGTCTGTTGCCACTGGACAACACTATCGGCAAGGATAATGGCTTTGTCTGTTTTGTCGCCACTGAAGACGCTGGCGCGCGAAAGCTTGGGCGAATCAAGCACAATGCGCACTCCGCCCACCCCCAGCGAGACGCGCTCGTTGGGACGATTTGGATTAACGAACGATCTAAAGTTCAGGCTCATTTTAGAATCGCGAGCCGTGATTTGAATCTTGGAGGAACCGTTTTGAGGATTGCCGCCGTTTGGGTTTGGGTTTGGGTTTGAATTTGAAAGTGGCTGAGGATTCGTCCGCGAATTAGGGCCACCGGTATACGGGCCGGAGGGTTCAGCAGGCGTTGAGAAAAAATCTTCAGTAAACGCTTGGCTGCCCGGAGGCGCTGCGGGTGTGGGAGTAGGATTCTGAAACGGCGGAGATGACAGCGCTGGCGTGGAGAACTGTGGCACGTCACCGATCGAGGGCAGGGCAGTGGCGGGAGCGGGAACGAGTTGCCCCGTTTGCGGCGACACCATCATCGGACGGGCGGTGGAGGCGTTTTGAAACGTCTGCCACGGTCCGTCGTCGAGCCCTGAACTGAATGACGGGTTCTGAAATTGCGCAAGCGTCGGTGGAGCCGCATGCAGAGAAGCAAACAGGCTGATCAAACAGCACGTTAACGCGAGTCGCCAAGCGCCTATCCGTTTGCTTGATCTCCATGTTGCAACTGCACGCGCAAGGCCTCCGCACACCAATTCTTCGGGTCGATGCCCTGGCGTTTTTGGTTGAAATGTTTTGGTTGGGGGGGACTTCAAAACGGGCTTGATTGCGGTTAGGCGTCCGAGAGAAAGCTGACTGAGTAACTATTTTCCGGCGGCGGAGTATAGGAGTGCAATCAAGCCCCCACAAGACAGATGCTTGGCTACCAAATCCCGGGCGATTTGGGCTAGAATGGCCGAAAACGATGGCCCCAGTTTTGGGTGCCATGCTCACGCGCAGCATGAGCATGCTTAAGCTGCGCGTGAGCATGGCACCCATCAATTACCACTCGATAGGCCGAACTAGCAGGCAAATCACCTGCCGCGCCTACAATCGCTAGCACTTTCTGCTTATACGATCACAACTTAGCAACAGTAGCTTTCATGCAATACAACAATGTCGTTCAGGAACTGATTGATGCAGATGCGTTAGAGCGGTATGCCATCACCGACACTGGCACCGGTAAAATGCTGCCGAAACTTCAGGGTCTAACGCACGCGGATTTGTTTCCCGGCGGCTACGAGGACGCGCACATGGCGGGTTGTTGTTTGGCCGGTTTGTGGTTGCTGCACAATTTTTTGCACGAAGGCCACGAGATTTGTCAGGACATCAAAACACCGGCGGGCAGTTTCTGGCACGCTATCATGCACCGCAGCGAGGGCGATTATTCGAACGCCAAATATTGGTACCGGGTGGCCAAGACGGATCCGTTGCACGACGCCATTTCAGCAGCCGCCGGCGAACCTTACGCGCCAAATGATTTAGTTGACCGGGTTGCCAGTGAGGGTATCGCGTCGGTCCACCGATTGGTGAGAGCCGAATGGGAAACGCTGTTCAACCACTGCTACCAACAATCCGTTGGGAGTTTGTAGCGGTCGGCCAAGGTGCACCATGACAAGCCCGAAGCGCGAGCGAGAAGATCGAGATGCCCGCTAGTATTGCCTCGCTCGCGCTTTTTGAAGTTGCACATTTGAAAGCAAATTTCACATTCTGTTTGATAAAACGAACGTTAATTGAAAATCGCGAAGCGTTTCAATACAAGCCCGACGCGCAAGCGAGGGATGTCGAAATCCTCGGAAATATCCGCTCGCTTGCGCTTCGGGCTTGTATTTGTGCAACTTCACACGAATGATCAATTGCTTGAGCAAAATGCGAACGTCAATCTCGAACCAAGAACAAACCTATTGGTTCTTTGCTCTACGCTTTTTGCCCATCGCCAACGCACTTAGCCACAAGGACACAAACGCCACAACCGTTGCGACAATGAAGATGGCTTTTCGAGCGTCAGCTTCGGGCTGTCGCAGAATACCAACGACGATCAACACGGCCCAGATCCCCAGAAAAATGATCAGCAGGAGAATTGGCTTTCTCGATACGTTTGGTTTGTCTTGGGGTGTCTCTGCCATCTCACCATTTCATTCGGGGCCATCAATGCTTCACCAACGTGGAGCAAGCATCCTGCTTGCCACTATTGCGATCGCGTAATGCTCGCAAGCTGGAAGCATACGCCACTTGCAGCGATCCTCAATTCAAGCCGGAACAGAGGCACTACTTCTGACGAATCAGCGCCGCAGATCTTGCTGCGCGGTCGGTCGATTTGATTCGCGGCACATCGACATCCATGCTGCCAATGGCAAACCGTGATTGGCCTTCATTGACAACGTTAGTGGACAACATCAATCGCACTCGGCAGTCACCGCGCACATCTGCCGGGACAGCTAAACTAATACTGAATGCACCTTGGGCGATCACAGTCTGCCGGACACTGCACACCAAATCATGAGCTTGTTCGTACTGTTGTTGGTAGGCGGCGAGTGACAGATCATCGGGTTCAAATTTGCGTCTACGTTTGGGACGGGCGCGAAAACGATCTCGACGGTAAACCAATTCGGCCACCAAAGATCCCGCAAACGGGCTGATGCCCGAAACAGCGATCGCACGCTCTGCGCTGACTCCATCGTCTTGGATCGCAACGGAATCAATCGCGACAGGTTCCGGCCGTTGCAACTGTAACAGCGGATCCCCCAGTAAATTGATCATGTGGAGATGCTCCGTTTTTTCTTGGGCCAGCATTTTAGGCAGAGGACTGAGCGTTTGCCCCATGGTTTCGATCATCTGCCGATAGGGGTCGACATCGGTTGGATCAGTTGTTCGGGCCATTTTTTGTTTGGCCTGCATCAGCAACTGGCCCATCGTTTCACATTGCCCACCGAAGTACTCGTCCGACATCTCCATCGCCAATAGGCTCATCGCATACGGCATCGTCACGCGTGAACCGGCAACGACAGCGATGGGGCCAGCGGGCCGCTTAATCATCTGTTCGGCCAAGCAATCTTGACTGCTGTCGATCGCGCCGGCGTAACAGGCCAAGAAAAGAGCGATCGGGCTGCCGTGACGACAATCGAGACCTTTGACTGCTTCGCTATCGAGTATTTCAAAACGGCGTTTGACTTGGTCGGGGTGTTTGGGCACACGCAGCATGTCAAGTTTCTGTCGCTGGCCATGGCCAAGGTAAACCCAGAACATGCACCCTTCATTGAAACGCTCTACGGCCGTTTGGGAAAAACAACGCGGGTCGGGGCAGTAGGGACTTCTCCAACTTCCCTGCGTCATTGAGGTTTGAAAGCCGCCGGGAATTTTGTCCGTGATGATCTTGCGCGTCGTATTTTCGATCAGTGTGTCGGTAACTTGACCGAAGCCTCCGATGCCTGCGATGAGATTGATCCGCCGCTTCCACGACTGATTGGGCGAGGCTCCGTCTTTGACAATTTGCGTGTTGCCTTCGTACGCAATCACGCGATCGATATATTGATCTAGTTCCGTCGCGTTAGCCACTGCGATGCGTCCCACGGCCAATTCGGGCGTACCATCATCGTTTAGATCGCCGTATGTATTGTCGGTTGCGATATCGAACTCACTACCGAAATTCACGTTGACCGTGGCCAAGACGAAGTCCGTTGGCAGCAGCGATGTTGGTTTGGCTCGCCAGTCTCCCGCGTCACCGACCAAAACCAAATGGTCAATCGTCCGAAAACGGTTCACCGCCAGCCGTATCAACATCTGGTTGTCTCTGGCAAAGCGCTGTGAATCGAGCAACAGAATTTTCCGCCCTTGGGCTTGGCGGTAATCGACCCACCGTTGGAGCGTCGGTTTGAGCTGCGGTGTGCAGATGGCCAGCGTATCAAATTGGCCTGCATCTCTTGGAGCTGCCGGTAGCTGAGCCGAAGCGTTTGTAGCCACAGATAGCCAAGCTACAAAAACCCATAAAACGTAGTTCATTCATTGCTCCGGTTTACTTTAACTCCCGGGAACAGTGTGAGTCAAACCGGTGGTCCAATCAAGAGAAGATCTTTCAGCATGACTGCATCATTGTTATCCCTTGGAAATGATGGCGGTTGCGATTACGAGGTGTCCAACAACCACAAATAAAAACCTCTGCGGCTCAGCGGCTCTGCGCGCGGCCACACTCACCAACCGCGCGCAGAGCCGCCAAGCCGCAGAGAGAAGAAGATAAGTGACAGCGTCCACACTCCTAATCGCGGTACCAGCACCGGATAAATTGATGCCAGCGGTTGGGTCCGTCGGAACTGGTGCCTAATGACGCATCCACTGATCCCTCTTCCCAATTCGCCCAAATATTGGGAAGCACCACCGTCTCGATTGAGATCACTGAAACCTCATTCTTTACCAGCCAGTCATTGGCGGCTTCCATCGCATGGTCGAAGCTCTCGTGCTTGCCTTCCTTGAAAAATCCGGGCGCTTCAATTTCTTGAGGAACGAAATCTTTGTACTTCAACATGGCAACGACTCGATAGTAAAACTATTTTTTGACTTGGTAAATCTTTTGCGTCTCAATGTATTTTTCAACCGCCCGCGGCGTGAGGTATCGGATACTGTTGCCCGATTCGACTTGACTACGAATATTGGTACTGCTGATTTCTATCAGTGGCGCGTCGATGGTCAGCTGCCGAATGGTTTCCATTTTGCTTTCGTCTGTCAGCGGAGCCAATTTTTCGAGATCGACTTTTCCTTCGCCCGGACGTGGCACGACCAGCGGAGTCGCCAAGGCCAAAATTTCTTCCGGCTGTTTCCACGAATCAAACGAGTTGAGTGAATCGGCACCCATCAAAAAAAAGAA
>CALHPU010000111.1 GCA_938036435.1 uncultured Pirellulaceae bacterium
GTAATTTGACCGAGAGCTGATTGCTTTTACAGCAAAGCCAGCTAGTGGATCTATTTTTTCTTCTCGGTGTGCATCGTATGCTTCCGCAACCGTGGAGAGTACTTTTTGACTTTCAGCTTTTCCCCGCCGGATTTGCGACGCAGTGTGTAGTTGTAATCACCGGTCTCTTCGCAGACGAGATGAACAATTTCCAGTTTCTTCTTGGTTTTTGCCATAGGAGAATCCTCAGCGGTCTCAATTGTGTTGGTTTTTGTGTTTTTGTTGGCCCCGAAGTATATCAGCGAGGGCGACTAAGGTTAAGTCGTTATTTCTGTGTTCTGGGGATAATGTTTCTCGGTTTTTTGGGCCAATGCTGGCAGAAAAACTGGGAAATCGGGGGCCAGAGGGCAAGGGTGGCCCGCCGTGCGGTTTTGAGCGAGCTCTGGATCGGCTTACGCTGTAAGCTCCCGAAATTTGCTGCCGATGCGGTGGAGGAAAGATAGCGGGGCTAGGTTTGGACCGATTTGCGATGCCTATTGAGTACCAGTGCCGTTTTCGGGCTCGGTAGCCGTTCCTTCTTTGATGTATTTCGAGACTGGCGAGGGGCGGCCGTAGTAGAAGCCTTGTCCCAACTGGAAACCCATCTCGACGAGAATGTCATGGCATTCTCGTGTTTCAACACCTTCGGCGAGAGTCTTGATGCCGAGGTTGTTGACCATGTTGGCGAACAGCGCCACGAGCTCCTGCCGTTTGGTAGGCGCGTCGTTGATGTTCTTGGTTAGCTTCATGTCGAATTTCAGAAAGTCAGGACGCACTTCCCCGAGTTCTACCAATCGGGCGCGGCCCACACCAAAATCATCGAAAGCCAGCAGGATGTCCAGATCCTTGAGCACAGCACACAACTCTCGCATCATGGTCATGTTGGTTGAGGCACCTTCATGGATTTCAAGTGTAATCTTCTGCTCTGGAGCGAGATTACGCAGTGATACCAGAGAATCGTACAGTGCGGGATGATCGAGTTCTTTGGGATGCGTGTTAACGAATAAGTTCATGTCGTTTGGGAAATGTTTTCCAATCTCAACTCCCCGGTCACGAAATGCTTCACTTAGTTGAGCCTCAAGGTTTAGCTGCGACGCGGCGTGAAACATCTCGTGCGGAGACTGGAGTCCAAACAGCCGACTCCTTCCAAGTATCTCGTAGCCGATGCGTTCTTGATCTTCAAGCGTCACGATAGGCTGGAAATGAGGATGAAGACCACCGTCACTGATCAACCTTTCGAATTGAATCATTGCGAGGGCTTGATCACAGACATCTTCTGCAATCGTGTGATGATCGGTGGCGACTTTCGCTGATCCAACTCGAAAGACGATGGTTGCGAACTGTACGATATCGTTTTCTCGGAGTAGAGTCTCGCCGTTTAGAGGCTCTCCGTTGACAAATGTTCCATTGGTACTGCCCAAATCTCGCAAGCCGATTCTGTTACCGTCTTCGAAAAACTCTGCATGTTCCTTGGAGATGCAGCCGACCGGCAGGCAGAGCGAGGATTCGGTTTTTCGCCCAACGGAGTAGGGAAGCGAGTGAATTTGAAACCGGCGCAGTGGCTCAGACTCGTCGACTTGACCAGAAAGGAACCATTGACCTTTTTCGGAGGCTTGGAGGGAATCAGCTGGAGAGGGTGTTGAGGTGTTCATCTGCCATCATTTGGTTCATAAACTCTGTAACGATGGCACTGTACGCCAACAGAAACACTTTCGGCAATCACAGTCTGATAGCTGAAGAGTTACATACAACTTCTCATGCGGTCTGAAATTCGGGTACCGGTTGCAACAGATGTCAGGCCGGTTTAACCGGGGCAAGTCCGGTTGTACTGGTTTCAGGGGATAGCCGTATTTCTTGGTGAGGAGACGTTGCTTGTGCCGATCTTTCGGCAAGCGATAGAACTAATGGCAAATCAAGATGTCTGATATTACTTCACCACTTTCCTACAGCAGCGATCTGTTGGCCACCATCATGGCCGACGAATCGTTTCGCCCATCGGAACCTGTCTCCATTGAGGATACAGGGCTCCCGGTTTCGCTTATTGAGTCCCTAATAATAAAACGCTTGGCGGTTGTAGGCGTATCGAGTGGTCGGCAATTGGCAAACGATGTTTGTTTATCATTTACGGCACTTGAATCGCTCTACCAGCATCTTCGCGCTCGGCAATTGATCGTCCACAAAGGATCTGCGCCCCTGAACGATTATGTCTATTCGCTAACTGATGACGGTAGAGATCTTGCGTTGGTCTACAATCAAACTTGCTCGTATGTAGGACCAGCGCCCGTGCCATTGATGGACTATGTGTTGAGTGCCGAAGCTCAGACCATCCGTGCCGAATCCCCCAAACGCAGACAACTCCAACAAGCGTTTCGTGATATTTCTATCAATGAAGAACTGTTCGAGAGTCTTGGCCCCGCGATCAATTCGGGCGCCGGCTTGTTCCTTTATGGCGAACCCGGAAACGGAAAGTCTACGCTGGCTCAATGCGTGACGAAATGTTTTGGTAACGAGGTTTGGATTCCGCAAACGCTCTTTGAAGACGGTCATATCATAAAACTGTATGACGCAGCCTATCATCAGCGTGCTGAACAGGACGAGGATACCCTGTTGAGTGCTGCTAATCACGATCGACGCTGGGTGAAAATTCGCCGTCCGACCGTCGTTGTTGGGGGGGAGTTAACGATGGACTCGCTGGAAATTCGCCATGACACTCATAGTAACGTCAGCGAAGCACCGCTGCAGCTGAAAAGCAATTGCGGATGCCTGTTGGTCGATGACTTTGGCCGCCAACGCATCGAGCCGCAGGAGCTACTCAACCGCTGGATCGTGCCGTTGGAAAGCCGTATCGATTTCTTGAAACTGCCATCTGGAAAAAAGATTCAAGTTCCGTTTGAACAGTTAATCATCTTTTCCACAAATCTAGAACCTTCTGCGCTGGTGGATGAGGCTTTTCTCCGACGGATTCCATACAAGATTGAAATTTCGGATCCGTCACCAGAAGAGTTCCACAACCTTTTCCACCTGAATTGTGGACGTTTTGAGTGTGAATATCGTGCAGAAGTGATTAACTATCTTTTGAAGGTTCACTTTATTGAGGCAAAACGTCGTCTGAGACGTTGTCATCCAAGAGATTTGTTGAGCCAAATCAAAGCGTTCTGTACGTACAATGAGTTGCCGATGGAGATGCGTCCGGAGTACTTTGATCGCGCGGTGAGAAGCTATTTTACAATGGTGTTAGAGCCTGCCGATGCACCGGCGAAGCCTGCGGATGTACCGGTAGTCCCTCAAACTGGTGCCTCTGCTAGATCTGCAGCCGCTCCGTCGAAACCTGCCGCAGTCGCTCCGTCGAAACCTGCTGCAGCCGCTCCTGTTGCCGCTCCCTCATCCCCCTCGGCGCCGTCGATGTAGCATTCTAGCTATCGACCTGTCTGTGGGCGTCGCGAGTCTAACGGTCAATTCGAATATAGCCGAACTTGACAGCAATACTTCCCGCATAATTGGCACGCTGCGTTTAGCTATCAACTAATCCCTGTCTGTTTGGCGATACCACAAAACCGAGTGGATGCTCTCTCCCTGAACGTCTTGTCCTACGCCCTTCAAAATTTCTAGCTTTAGTAACCTTTAGACTCTTGGTCGCTCAACCCTTACAATCTGACACTGACGTACTCGGATACAAACTCAAGGACCGAATTGGTTCCGGAGGGTTCGGCGAGGTATGGTCCGCCGAGGCACCTGGTGGGATTATGAAGGCGTTGAAAATCGTCTACGGTTTTCATGACGAGAAACGAGCGCAGGCCGAACTCAAAGCGTTGGATCGTGTCAAAACCCTGCGTCATCCGTTTTTGCTGAATCTTGAGCGGATTGAGGTCTACGAAGGGCAATTGGTTGTCGTTACCGAGTTGGCCGACAATAGTATGGCCGATCTTTTTAACGAGCATATTCTCGACGGCGAAGCAGGTATTCCGCGCGAGAAAATCTTGCAGTACGTGCGTGACGCTGGCGACGCCTTGGACTATATGAGCTCTGAGCAAGGACTGCAACACTTAGACATCAAGCCAGAGAACTTGCTGATGGTTAGCGGCCATGTAAAGGTGGCCGATTTCGGTTTGATCAAGGACCTGCACAACGCATCGCAGTCCATGATGCAGGGGATGACTCCCGCATACGCCGCGCCAGAGTTATTTGATGGTCGTCCGGGCACAAGGAGTGACCAGTATTCTTTGGCCATTGTGTATCAAGAGATGCTGACAGGGGTAAGACCTTTTCCGGGTGCGACTCCAGCGCAATTGGCTGCTCAGCATATGCATGGCAAGCCAAATTTGCGTTCTCTTCCCAAGAGCGACCAGCCCATCATCGCTAAGGCCCTAGCCAAAGATCCGGAGCACCGATTTCGTACTTGTCGGGAGATGGCGGACGAGTTGATTAGTCGTCGCCGCATCAAAAAGAAGGTCGTTACGCGGATTCGCGAAGTGCGTCCTACCAACGATACCGAGGCCGGAACGGTTGTCTTTGATCCAGGATCGAACGATTTTACGAACCACTTAACAGATTCAGGCACTCCCTACCAGTCTGCCCCCATCAGCACCATCGATCCGCCATTGTGCGATGCAGCTTCGGCAACCTTTCGGCCGACGATCGTAATCGGCGTAGGGGGTACAGCGAACAAAGTTGTCAGACGACTTAAACAACAACTGTTGACCCGATATGGGTCTAAGGATCTGTTGCCTGCTTTCAAGGTGGTTTGTATCGACAGCGATCGAAGCGCGTTGATGAAGATGGGGTCCAAGAGTGAATCGGTTCCGTTGAGCCTAGACGAAACGATCCCAATTCCGCTTCGTAAACCTGAAGACTATCGGGAGCAAGCATCGAAATTCAAGTGGCTGAGCAGACGTTGGATCTACAACGTTCCACGTTCTCTTCAAACCGAAGGTCTCAGACCACTAGGGCGATTGGCGTTCGCTGACCATTTCGAATCAATTTGGAACACGCTTTCCAATTCTCTTGATGCATTGACGTTGCCGGAGAACTTGGCAGCAACTTGCGAGACCTTGGGGAAGAACCCGGGGAAAATTAACCTGCCCCGAGTCGTCGTTGTTTCGACGATCAGTGGTGGCCTTGGTAGCGGAATGACGTTAGACCTAGCGTACACGTTGCGGTTGCTGATGGCAGAAAAAGGGATGAAGGCTGACGATCTGACGGGCATCCTGCTGCACGCTGCTTATCGACGGGAACGGGATCCTGGTTTGGCTGCGGCTAATGCGTTTGCCTTTATGACAGAACTGCGTCACTATAACGACTCGGGCTACGATGGCGACATGAGCCTAGGTATCCCTGAATTCGAGGATCAGTCCCCTTTTGAATACACGTATTTCCGTGACCTTGGACGCGATTTACAACAATCCGCGTTCAACAATAAGCTAAACGCTGTGGCTGAGTACATTGGGTTGGGATCGATTTCTAACTGCAGCGTGTTTTTCGATGCCTGTCGAGAAAAGGAAAAAGATTTAGAACATTTTGCGTTACGTTCGTTCGGGCTGAGCGTTTCCGGGCCCGGCGTGCACGGACTTGGCGAGATGGCCGTCAATCGACTGTCCAGAGGTCTGTTAAGCCGGTGGATTTTTGGTGCAGCAGGAAATGATGACGCGTTAGCGTATGTCGACCAAGCTTTCTCGAAATTCAATCTATCGCACGAGGCGATTTTAAAAGGAGTTCAGCGCGAAACCAAAAAAATTGTGACCGAGGACAAAGTTGAAGCTGCGGTCCTTGAGATGCAGGCCCTAGTTGCGCAGAAGTCCTCCTTGGATTTGGAATTGCGGGTGAAGAAGGTCATGGATGATCTCTACGGCCCGGCCAACGGGAGCAGCAACGACAGCAGCGAGGATACGATGGTCTGCCTTGAACTGGATAACTTTATTGGGCAAGCTGCGATTTCGGGTGGAAACGAACTGTCACTTGAGTTCATGGAGTTGCTCAACCGAGAAAATCTCGATTTAGGCTTGGTCGATAAGTGCGTAAGTACCTCCCAAGAGAGGTTGGGGGAGTGGTCGTTGTCGCTTGGCCAGCAACTTCGTGATGAGGAGAAGAATCTTCGATCCTTGTTGTCAGCTGCCGTTCAGAATACGAAAAAGGCCAGTCAAAGAGATCCCCTTTTATTGCTGCACGAGTATGTCAAACGAAGAGAGTACTATTTCTTCTTGAAATATGCTAAAGAGTACACGCGCGTGTTGAACCGCAGTTTGAATTCAGCTGCTGCAGTGACACACAAATTTAAGAGCCACCTGCAGTTGATCGCCAGCGAATTTCCTAAGGACAGCGATCTGTCAGCTTTTGTTTCAGAAGACGGCTTCAACATGGACTGTCTAATGAATGACAGCATTCACTCGGATTTAGAGAACCAAATTTCCCGTACTGAAATACAGGTGTATTCGTCATTGATTCAGAACCGAGGAGGGTTTGCCGAATCATTGAATCTATCTTCGGTTTGGCAGCAAAGGTTGCCGGGAGAAATCCGAATCGCGGCTCAACGTGTGTTGGCCGATGCCTACCAAAAGCTGTGCCTTGACAAAATCACGATCGAGGCCGGAGTGGCTCCAGAGCAGTTGATCAGTTGGCTGAATCATAAGATTTCCGAGGCGCGACCCGAGGTTGACAATTGCGGTGGTTCAATGCAAATGATGTTGGGCCTACCAACGTTCTCCGAAGCCAATGCCGTTGTGCATTTGGTGGAAAATCATTTCCAAATGAAACAGAAAGCGATCAATGGCACCTACGGGAACTTCGTGATTTGCTTCGAGTGCGAAGATGTCTCTCTTGCCAGTGTAGCATTTCGGCTGCTAGAAGACCGTCCCGATGCGGTCGAACTGGTCAAACGCATACATACGCGTAGTGATATCGATTGGCTATCGCTGGCCGATTTGCTCTAGATAGAATGTCAGAGTAGGTTTGAACGTTATCGCGGCGGCGAACCTCTCGCGTGATGCAAGTGTCTCGTTCGCCATAGCTCCACAGTAGTCTTGGGTAGATATTCGCAGAATTCTTGGATCACCATGAATCAGAAACAGTTCGCTACCGAGGTTGCGCTCGCGCTTCAAGGCGCGGGATTTACTGCGTATTGGGCGGGAGGTTGTGTGCGTGACGCAATGCTGGGACGCGAACCGAAAGACTACGATGTGGCAACCAGCGCAACACCAGATCAGGTGCGCGAGCTGTTTGGTTTCAAACGCACGCTGCCCATCGGCGCATCATTTGGTGTGATCACGGTCCTTGGTCCTAAATCGGCCGGTCAAATTGAGGTCGCAACCTTTCGTCGTGACGGAGGCTATAGCGATGGACGTAGACCCGACTCTGTTGAGTTTACTGATGCGCAAGAAGACGCAGTTCGCCGCGACTTCACGATTAACGGAATGTTCTTCGATCCGGCTACCGAACAGGTCATCGATTTCGTTGGCGGCCGAGAGGATATCGAGCGTCGAGTGATTCGCGCAATAGGAGACCCCGATAAACGTATCGAGGAGGACAAACTCCGCATGCTACGCGCGGTGCGATTTGCCGCGACTTACGAATTCATACTCGATCCGAAAACTCAAGATGCCCTCGCCACGCGAGCTGCGGAAATAAAAGTCGTCAGCGGCGAGCGCATTGGTGCGGAGGTCAGCAGAATGCTCAATCACCCGACGTTTCGCATTGCGATTGAAAAATTGCAAGAAACGGGTTTGTGGCGATATATCTTGCCGGCTGAAGCAGATCAGAGCGTGACCGATCTGGCGATCCAGCAAACTAAGACGTTAGAAGTTTCGCCTGAAAACCACTTCCAATTCGAAACCGTTCTAACAGTATTACTGAACAAGTACATCGATGCCGAACAATCTGATGGAGCTAGTTTTCTAAAACGGCTTCAAGATCAATGGCGGCTAAAAAACGATCAAATTGCGGTCATCGATTGGGTGGCAAAGAATTGGCGAACCATTGACCAGGCCGATACACTGCCGTGGTCTGTTGCGCAGCCAAGAATCGTGCATCAGAATCTCTGGGCGGCGCTTGATGTGGCCAAGGTCTTGGGAGGAAGTAAACCGGCTCAGGATTTCTGTCGAACGATGCTGTTACGTCCGCGCTGCGAGATCGATCCTCCGGCACTATTGACTGGCAAGGATTTGATCGAGATGGGCATCTGCCCGGGCCCCAGTTTCAAGCATGTCTTGCAGACCGTTCGCAATGAGCAACTGGATCAAAAAATCGACGGCGTCGAAAGTGCCCGTCGTCGAGCACGGGAAATTTTCGAGGCGTTGTAATTCGTCAGCCAATTCTCTCCGGCAAGAAAACCGTTCGCACATCGAAGCATTGCATGCCTGCTCGTCTGGCGGCTTCGATACCCAGTTCGGCATCTTCGTAGACGCGACAGTGCTGCGGAGCGATTTCAATTCGTCGAGCCGCCTCCAAAAAGACATCAGGGTTTGGCTTGTGAAGCTCCGTGTCTTCGGCACCTACGATGCGATGATCATCAAACAGATCACTTAACCCGATGATCTCCAGCACCATTTTGACGACTTCTCGATGAGAGCCAGATGCGACAGCCATCGGCAATTGCCCATGCTGTTGGCGGACAATCTCAACGATCGGTTCAATCGGTTGGACTTCCTGCAACCGCTTCAGGAACGCCTCCTCCTTCTGTTGTGCGACTTCTGGCGGTGAGAGATCGACACCTTGCTCATTGGCCAATCGTTCAACGATGCTCACCGTCGGCTGCCCGCCGAGCGCGTAGAAGCGGTCCTCAGTCAATTCCATTTTGTATTGGTCAAGCGTTTCTCGCCAAGCGAGAAAATGCAGCGGCATCGTGTCGGCCAACGTGCCGTCACAATCGAAAATTAGGCCCCGTATTGAGGAAGTTTTGTCGTCGACCATTATGAAATTTCGTCTCAGATTCGTGGATGTATCGGCTGCAGTCTAATGGACACACCTATTGAAAAAACAGGCCAAATAGGCGACAAAAGGCTTGGTTAGTCAAGTTGCCATTGGTTGGCCGAACTCACCGGTTGTCGTCCCAAGAAGATATCTCCTGTAGGAAACCAATGCCCAGTCCGCACGTCAAAGCTATCGAGGATTATCTAAATCTTAAGAATCGCAATGCCCAAACTCATGCAATTCGGACTGCGGTGAAGTTGGGCATTGTCAATTCGCTTCGTTCGGGGCAGAAAAACTGCATTCAATTGGCCGAAGCCAACGGTTGCAAGACTATCCAAGTTGAACAACTGATGGCAATTTTGGCGACAACTGAATTGGTGGAATGTTATGGCCAAGACTACGCGCTGTCTCAAATTGGTAGGTTAATCCCGGATCAGTTTCTGGATTTTGGAGACAGTTTTTGGGCGCAGTTACCCAAATATGTGAAAACTGGCGTCTCGATTCACGACGATCCTGATTGCGATCAATCTGAATTCGATTTCGTGGTGCAACGGGCAACCGAGGAGTGGATGACGACACCCGTGGCTCTGGACGCCGCCGAGGTATTAGGCATCGGCAAGCATCGTAAGGGTCAACGCATTTTGGAGGTGTGCTGCGGCTCTGCCGTGATGGGCGCCACGATCGCGCACAAGGATCCATCCTCCAAAGTGTTCTTGATGGACACCGCCGAGGGACTCGAACGCGCTGACCAGACCATCGAAAGTGTGGGTCTAGAGGGGAATGTAGAAAAAGTACTCATCGATGATCCTAACGACATGATTGGTGCCGATGTCGAACCAAACTCGTTCGACGTACTGATCGCTACCAATTTCCTTCACACGCGTTCCCGAGACGCTTGTGAAAAATTCTTTCAGACTGCTAATGCATGGCTGACCCAGACCGGAGAGATGGTGCTGATTGATATTTTCCCCGGACAGGAGCATGGTGAGCTGACCCGTTTAGTGACCGCAATGGAGTTGGGGCTGAGGACCAAGTCGGGCCAAGTATACGATCCGGGTGTAATTAAAGAGATGCTTAAGTCATGCGGGTTCTCGCATGTCCAGTACGCTCATCTGCCATCGGCACCGGGAATTTATGGCTTGGTGCTGGCGGGGTAGAGGATTATCGTTTGACAAGATAAACCAGATCAAGCGTCCCGAGAATCGGGCAAGAAAGTGCGAAAAGTAAAAAGGTATCGTCAGCATCTGGTGCAGAAAAAGAGGGTGAGTAAGGGGACTTGAACCCCCAGCCTCCGGTACCACAAACCGGCGCTCTAACCAATTGAGCTATACCCACCATGTTGTTCGAGGGCGAGCCTTGAACGAGCGGGATTTTAAACAGGCTATCATTGGCAGTCAACGGTTCGAAATGGGCCCCCGGGCGGTTTTCCCCGTTTTCAGCTCTGTTGCCGTACGCTTAAACGTCGTAGGGAAAATGCTCGTTTATTTCCGCTTGTGATAGCTCGACGAGGAACCCGCCAATGCGATCCACCAGCACGTCCATCATCCGCTGGCCCTTCTCGGCAGTGGCGGCGTGTGGGTTGCCTGACCCAGAGTTGCTGGTCAGTAAATGCCACGGCCGCGACATAGATACCCAGCCTTGATTGAGTGCCCCAAATTGGCTTTTCTTCGTCGCTCCGTCATCGGCCGAAAGTTTATCGGGATCTGCCGGATCCTTAGCGACCAGTTCCGGAAAGTACGCCAGTCCAAACGAAGTTTCCATCTCACCGGCGTGATCTTCCGCTTGGTCGAAGATATCGTGGTACACGTCTGTGAAACAAGAATACCAGTTGCACAAAAAGAGGTGAGCGTCTGATTTACCATTTAGCTCTCGCAGCAACGGCCGAAGCTCATTGCCACCATGGCTGTTGAGTAAAACGATTTTTCTGATGCCACTGTTGAGCAAAGAGTCAATCAGATCGCGGATAATTTGGAACAGAGTTTGCGGATCTACATTCATCGCCAGTGGGAACTGATGCATGTTGTTCTCGGTCCCGTATGGAATCGTCGGCAGCAGAACAACTTTGCCGCCATTGTTCCACGCCGCCTCACAAACCTTCTCGCCAACGACGTTACCCTCAAACAAATCAGTTCCATACGGGAGGTGCAGATTGTGTGGCTCGGTTGCTCCCAGCGGCAAAACGGCCACTTCGTAGTCTTGTTGTTTGACGACGCCGTAATTAGTCCGCGCGAGGTTCCATGGTTGCATGTTCGATTCTCTTGTGCCGAAAGTTTTTCTTCAGCGCCTATCATAGCATGAATCGTGTTGGACCAATGGTTCTTGCTTTAGGCCGGAGGCCGGCACAAGAACTGCCGGTGGCGTGAGCCACCGGACAATTCATGCTCTACAATACAGGCCGGAGGCCGACACAATCAAGATTTCAGAAGTGTGTCGCCCTCCGGGCTTTGGAAGTGATACAAACCTATCCGGTGGCTGGCGCCACCGGCAAAGGATATGTCGGCCTCCGGCCTGATACACGTCGGCCGACTGCTCGATCATGCAGCAGAACCTCCGATCGATTGCGAACGGCTACGTCCTTGCAGAGCCAACTACCGAATAATATTGATGCCGGGCCGTGACTGTTGAAGAGACGCAATAGCGCGGTTACTTAAACGGGTTTTGGAAACATCCAAAATCTCCACCGACGGCATGCGGGCAAGCACTGGAATGGCTGCATCGGTCACACGAGTAGCCGCCAATCGCAACACTTTCAATCTTGTCGCTCGTGCCAAGATGGCTAGGTCGCCGTCTGTGACGCTCGAGGCAGTCAGGTCCAATTCTTCTAAGGCACGTAGCTGACTCATTGTGGCGAAAGCTTTGGGAGCGATCGAACAACGGGTGAGAAACAGTTGCCTCAAGCGGCCACAGTCCTTGAGCGCCTCAATCGACGCGGGAGAAATCTTGCTCCCGGTCACATCCAGCCACCGCAGACGTTGGCATCTTCCAATGCTGTCGAAACCACTGACTGAAAGGTCGGCGTTGGGAACAGCCATCTCCGTTCTCAATTCCGGACGTAGCAAATAATCTGATACTTCCGTGTTGGACGTTTCCAAAAACTTTAGGTACTGAAGATCCAATTGCGGCATGGCTTTGCCAATTATTTTTTCGAATGAATCAGGCTTCACTTTGCGCTTGTGAATCACTTTCATGAATTCATTGATACTCGGTTGCAGCATGCCGCGTTCATCATTCATCAGCATGTGGGCCATGCCGGCGGCCTGAGAGTAGATCGATGAGATATCTTTTCTGCTTTGGAACTGCTGCTGTGACATAGACGCGAGTTCCTGCGAGGGAACGAAGAATCCCTCGCGCAGCTTCCGCACACGAGAGTACTGCAATCTTCTGGAGTCAAATCCTCCTAGCGTCACATATCCATCCATGTCGGTAAGCGATTCGAAGTACATCGCGATCCCCTCGTCCAACCACAGGTGTTGCTCCTTAAATGGTGCCTTGCGGGCGCGCGAAGTCTCACGGAATAACTGATGCGCCAGTTCGTGTTTCCAAGTGTCGATGTTCTGCGGGTCGTTACCTGCCGAGAAAAATGACAGCTGTAGCTCTTGGTTATAGTACCCGGTT
Source organism: uncultured Pirellulaceae bacterium (assembly GCA_938036435.1). Classification (GTDB taxonomy): domain Bacteria; phylum Planctomycetota; class Planctomycetia; order Pirellulales; family Pirellulaceae; genus Mariniblastus. Next base: position 12,532 of record CALHPU010000111.1, read on the forward strand.
GATCCCTCAACGCCTTTGACCCATTTGGAAAGACTTGTCACGTACTGTTGATGGTCTTTGAAGAAAACAACGTTGTATCGTTTCTTGGGTTCCTTAAATGAGCCCTTCTTTTCGAGCCAACGTTTCACCGACGCGGTCGTCCAGAATTCGAAGAAGACCTGCCGCCAAACGTCGTGCCATTGCTCGAGACTTTCAGCCAAGAAAATCGTCTCTTTCTCACCCGCTGTGGAGTCAATGGTGAAATGTGGCGTGATGACAGTGATGTAGGATCCCGCCTGCCAATTCAACACACCGTGGTTAGGACGTTTCTTTTTGACCTTCAGTCGATCGGTGTTGATTTGCCACGAGTCCCCTTTGTCTTTGTGCCCCAACGCTGCACGCGCTGCGAGATGATCTCGGTCGAAGTAGGTCACCTCGTGAAGGAACTGAAATGCGATGGCATTGGCACCTTCGTCGGCGGCTTTTTTTGCAAGTTCAAAGATTCGTGCCGCATGCTCGACTTTGGCAGTCGTAACACGCTCGAGCCATTGGCCAAGTTTTCCGCTACGCGGCTCTGGCATCTTCTTCGTCGTCGGCAGATAAATGTACTGACGCCGCAAATCATGGTTCTGGTGGATCTTAAAAGTTTGAGGAACCTGTTGACTGATTCCCGATCCCCGACACCAACTGGCGATGTCTTCAAGTTCATCAGCAAGTGCGCGGTCCAGTAATTTGCGTTTCGCGCGCCAGTCGGTCCCCTTTTTCTTTTGGGCAAACGATGTAGTTGCCGTTGCCAGCACAACTAGCAGCACACTAGTCAGAATTTTTGCCAAAAGAGAAGAGCGGTTAATTCTGGACATTGGCTTCCAAGTAATGAAAGTGAACAGGGAGGGCAAATGGGAAGACTGGGCAAACGCAATGCCTAGCTTTGGCCAGCCCGACCCGTGCTTAAAGTAGTTTGTCCAACTGATCTACCAAATCCGCGAAGCGTTGCAAAGCCGTATCGACAGGTTCGGGTTGCTCAAGATCAACGCCGGCATCGCGCAACAGATCCAGCGGGTGCTTCGAACAGCCGCCTTTGAGAAAGCTCAAGTAGTCGTCCAGTTCTGCCTTACCGCCGCCGAGCACCCGTTGACTCAGCGCGATCGACGCAGAAAGTCCCGTCGCATATTTGTATACATAAAACGCGCGATAGAAGTGTGGAATTCTCAGACACTCCAGTGGCAGTTCCTCGTCAATGCTGAATTCTGGCCCAAAGTAGTCGGCGAGAAGTTGCCCGTAGACCTCTTGGAAAGTATCGACGGTTAACGGTTGTCCGTTTTCGCACATTTGGTGAGTCAGTTTTTCAAATTCGGCAAACATAGTTTGACGAATGATCGTTCCGCGGATGGAGTCAATTTCGTTGTTGATCAGATACGCCTTCAACCGGTCGTCGGTGGCTTGGTCGAGCATATGGCGCGTCAGCAACTGTTCGTTAAACGTGCTGGCGACTTCGGCCACGAAGATTGTGTACGAGTAGTACTCAAACGGTTGATGTTTGACTGAATAGTGAGAGTGCATGGAGTGTCCTGCCTCGTGCGTAAGAGTAAACACATCATTAAGCACTTTTGGTTTGTAGTTCATCAGAATGTAGGGCTCGCTGTCAAAGCATCCAGCGCTGAAGGCACCACTTTGTTTGCCCGCGTTGGGATAGCGATCGCACCAGCGTCCGGCCAGTCCTTTCTTCAGCACCGAAACATATTCGTCACCCAGCGGTGCCAGCGATTGGCAAACCACTTCTACCGCTTGATCCCATGTGTGTTCGATCTCGATATCACTGAGGATCGGTACGTAGGTGTCGTAGTGATGGATGTCGTCGAGTCCCATCTTGCGTTTCCGCAGATCGTAGTATTTATAAAGCGCCGGCAAATTTTTGCGCACCGCGCCAATCAGATTGTCGTAAACCGACTGCGGTACATTGTCGGCGTAGAGGGCGCTGTGCAGAGCGCTGTCGTAGCCGCGTGCCCGAGCGTAGTAGACGTCTTTTTGAATCGAGCCGGCGAGGATAGCAGCCAAAGAATTTTTGTGTCCTGTAAACTGCTCGTAGAATTGATGGAATGCTTTCTTACGAACCTCACGATTGGGCGATACAAGGAACTGAGAAAACGTGCTGGGTGAGAGTTCGGTTTCGTTGCCGTCTTCATCTTCGAGCGTTCCAAATTTCAGATCCGCGTCGTGCAGCTGCCGAAAAATTCGATCTGTCGCGCCGGCCATCTCGCCCTGCATCGCCAGCAGTTGCTCTTCTTTCTCGCTCAAAGTGAATTTCTTGTATCGCGTCAGTCGCTCCATCATCAGCTGATACAGCTCCATCTCGGGGGCGGCCAAAAACGTCTCCATCAACGCGTCGTCAATTGCCATGATCTCTGGACGAATGTAGCTTCCCGCCTCTCCGGCTTTGGTGGCGACGCTCTGCAATCGCCCCATCAGTTTCTGGTAATCGCCATTGGTCTGATCTTCGGCCATTTTCAGAAAAGCGTAGTTGCCCAGTCGCTCGCCCAATCGTTCGAGTTCGCCATCGAACTTCAAACAAGCGGCCAGCGTCTGAGCACTCTCGGCCAGTTTGCCTTTGAATTGACCGTAGCCGTCGATCTTGGATTCAAACTCCGCGAACGCTTTCTCCCAAGCATCGTCATTGGGGAACAGTAAAGTCAAATCCCAAGTGTCGTTAACATTAACTTCGCTGCGTTCAGGTAGACGGACGACAGTATTCATGGATAAACCGGATTCAAAAAAGGTGATCGTCGAGAAAAATGCTTGCTGATTGGCCCACGGGCAGGGGCGGTCGCTTGCTCCGGAGTTCCAATCGTGAAGGCTTCATCTTATCGCGCTTGAGCGTATTCCAAAATGGCACCATCCCCTTAACATGTTGCTCGTCACTTTCGAGGATGAAAATTGCCACCAGCCCCCACTTGCGAGATTCGTGGTTCTGACGATCCGCTGTGCAAGAGGATACTTGATGGCAAAAGCCCACAGGAACGTTTGCACATGAACAAAACCACCTGGGCAGAAAGGTGTTGCGTTGCCTGAGTCATGGAAGAACGCCAAGGACAAAATGCCGGGCGACACACGCATGAAGTTTGTCTGCACGGCAGACATCATCGGCGGCAACTCGGGCAGCCCTATCGCGAATAAGGACTTGGAATTGGTCGGTCTAATTTTCGACGGCAACATCCAATCGCTGACAGTCGACTACGTTTACACCGACAAACAGGGGCGCGCGGTAAGCGTTCATTCAAACGTGATTCGTGATTCATTGCGGTACGTTTACGATGCCCAATTCTTGGCCGACAATTAGGCAAATGGCCCACCAGCGATACTTGCGTCTGCGGCCAGGCACTGTGAAGCTGCTGACAGAGCTGGACCGACGAACTACTGGTCAGCTTTCTCCTTCACGACAATCAGTTTGTGATTCTTCACGTCGTACTGATACGACGATCCGTGCGGCAGCATCGTCAACTTGTGATTGTTCTTGATGATGATTTCGTCCATGAACTCTTGAAAGGTCTTCGGGTACTCACCGGTGGTCGCGCGGTGCATCTCAAGCAATTGGTTGACGCGCGGAACCTCGATGTTCTCCACAGCGGCGCCGTAAGCGCGAGCGTTGCCCATCGCACTTTTGATCAAGCTAGATTCATACTTCCCTTCGCTGACCACTTTTCCAGCGGTCGGATCGTATTCGGTAATATCCTGCGTCTTTTTGCCGATGATCGGTTCTGGCTTGGTTTTTTCTGCGACCTGTTTCTCGGTAACCTTCTTGGCCTCGCATCCTGACAGCAGAACAGAAATGGCCAGAAGGAAGCAAAGAGAGTTAATAAAGGTCTTCATGGATTCTCCGGCGAGCGAAATTGATGAATCGTCCAGTGACATCTGTCACTATTGCATTCTACCTCCTGAATGCCGCTGAATCCAGCTTGGCCGCTCGGGCAGGCTTAGCCTATGAAATGAATCGAGCTGATGTTCCCAGTGATTTTGTTTCAAAATCCGCCAGTTCATCGACCAGCATCTGGGTGTCATTTTGTGATTTTTCTATCCAAAGCATCCGCGCTGATTTCGGGAGGCCAGTCGAATCGAAGCGGTTGGAGGGGAAACATCGCAGTACTCCTGATGCGATCTGGCGATTAAAAACGGGGTTGGCCGAGTAACTACTTAGAGCGTTCATGTCAGCCGCGAAAGAAGCCATCAAAACTTGCTGGCGGCGTACCACGGTGGGCCCCGCGTCCTGTCGACGCTCATTGTAGAAATCTGAAACGCGCTCTGGATTGAAACTAAATTGCTGAGCGATTATTAGGTTGGGTAGCTGAGCCATAAACAGATCCGTCCAGCGCTCTAATTTTCGGCGGAGCAGATTGATACGATCAAAGGCTTCTTCATTGGTGCCCTGCGAAGCCAGTAATAATCGAACAGCTCGATTGCGAGCTTCGATGTGGCTGACAAATGTTGAATGTGCCAGGCCATGTAATTCGTCAGAATCGTGGTATTGATCATGACACAATAAGGAGGCTGCCCAGACGCGTGTAAGAAACTCCGAAAGCAAAATTTCTTCGACGACGGTCTCCATGGCTGGCCAAGGATCGTGTCCCTCAGAAGGGTGCTCGATGTCATTCTCAAACATTTTGAGCGCGGTGATCCAGCGTTGGAGCCTGCATTTGGAAGCGGTCCAGTACGCGTTGGCAGTGCTGAGTGATTGTGATGGTTGGCCAAATACTAGGTTTGCCGAATGAACGGCGACCCATGACCCGATTTCTGCTAGTTGATTTGCGTGCATGGTAGTTGTGCGTTCTCAAGTTGTTTGTGTTTTGGCGTCGAGTAAGGACCGATGAACTACTCGAAAGGAAATGTCCAAGGCGTTGAGTAAGGGCGGCGCCCGTGAAGGCCTGCGGCGAGCATGATCGGGGAGTTCTCGCAACAACCGGTACCTCCTTTAAAAGGGAAGAACCGACGGCTGATTGTTTCCCAACGCAATGCCGATGCCAAAACAAAAATTGGACTTGGACGTTTTGGCCGATGAGCGTTTCATGCCGGTAAACTTACGCAGATTTTGTCCAAAAACCTTGTTTTCTTTGGCTCAATTGCCGTGATGCGAAAACTCAACATGAGAACCTTTGGCAACAGGGGTGTTTCCCAATTGCCTCTTTGGTAGAAAAGGGAGCCCTCAAACTTAACCGTCCGAATATGTCTGATATCTGATGTCCATCTCTCCGATCAGCAATTTTCTCGATCAAAACTTTTTGCATTTCAACGCACGCGAACTAGTCGGCAGCGCAAGAGGCTGGCGAAATCATCTTGATGGCGGCGGCAAAATGCTGGTCTCGCTGGCCGGCGCGATGAGTACAGCCGAGCTAGGGATTTCGCTGGCCGAGATGATCCGACAAGAGAAGGTTCACGCGATCTCTTGTACCGGTGCCAATCTAGAAGAAGACGTCTTCAATCTGGTGGCTCACAACGAATACGAACTGGTGCCGCACTACCGCGATCTTTCACCTGCCGATGAACGGGCGTTATTGGACAAGGGGTTCAATCGAGTGACCGACACCTGTATTCCTGAAACGGTGATGCGGCACATCGAGGATCATTTTATGAGCATCTGCGCCCAAAATGCCGGTGACGGGAAAAGTCTGACACCGGCGGAAGTATTCTTCGAGATTTTTGCATCTGGCAGCCTGAAGCCACACTATCAGATTCCTCCTGAGAATTCGTGGATGTTGGCAGCGTGGGAGAAAGGCATTCCCGTTTTTTGTCCGGGGTTTGAAGATTCAACACTCGGTAACATCTTTGCCGCGCGGGTGATCGAAAAGAAAATTAGCTCGCACCATGCGCTGGCCACTGGCACCCAGCAGATGGAAAACCTCGTTCGCTGGTATCTGCAATCCGATGGTCCCCCTGAAGATCGCAATGGACGGGGCATCGGTTTCTTTCAGATTGGCGGCGGGATTGCCGGGGATTTTGCCATTTGTGCTGTGCCAACGATTATTCAGGATCTGAAGAAGGACATCCGATTGTGGCAATATTTTGCTCAGATTTCAGATTCGACAACCTCGTACGGTTCTTATTCGGGAGCTGTACCCAACGAGAAAATTACTTGGTGCAAACTTGCCGAAGACACGCCAACGTTTATGATTAACTCTGACGCCTCAATCGTTGCTCCATTGGTTTTTGCCTACGTATTAGGTCAGTAAACTTTTTAGGCAAATAAACGTTTTGACCGATCGCTTCCCATTTTGACTGTCACCCTCCCACCGTAAGAGTCGGAGGCTCACCGATGGGGAGAGCTAGAATCCATAACAGAAGTCGCCAGGCTTCAGAACACATCCACTGAATCACTTACGAACCAAACTAAAATGTCCGAAAATCCGCCCATCGAAATCGACGTGCAGGCTACATTGCAACTGCTACAGCAGCACAGTAGTGAGGAGTTCCTGTTGTTGGACTGTCGCGAACCCAACGAGCACCAAACGTGTCGAATTGAGGGAGCGAAACTGATCCCCATGCGTTCGATTCCTGAGCGTTTGGAGGAATTAGACTCGTGGAAGGAACAAGCGGTAGTGGTGCACTGTCACCACGGCGGACGTAGCTTGCGAGTGGTGCAGTTTCTCCGCGAGAACGGTTTTCCACAGGCCCAGAATATGACCGGTGGGATCGACGTTTGGAGCCAAGAGATTGATGACACGGTTCCTCGGTACTAAACGATAGTGGTCAGGCCACTTTTGGGCGGGATGTATTTTTAACCACAGAGGCCACAGAGTTTCACCGAGGATTTGAACAAGTATGTTCTCTGTGCACCTTCGTGTTCTCCGTGGTTCACTTGGTTCAGCTACTTCTCAGTAGCCGGCTTAAGAACCTCAAAGTGATTTTGAGAAATCGTGATTCAGGCTTGAAACGGGGTGTACCGATGGCGTATAACTTCGGACCCAATGCCGGGGTAAAGACATCATGCGGATGTGGCGGAATTGGCAGACGCGCTGGCTTCAGGTGCCAGTGGGGGCAACCCCGTGGAGGTTCAAATCCTCTCATCCGCACTTACACCGATTACTCGGTAAAACACGGTTGAATCAGCCTTTTGATTACTTGCCGATGGTCGGCAAAGCACCTCGCTAATTACTTAGCAAATCTCGTACGTACGACATTTGCTCAGCAAGGGAGCTTTCACTATGCGTGGACCATCAAAATCTTTACCCAAGTACGCCAAGCACAAAGCATCTGGCAAAGCGGTTGTCAGACTCAATGGCACCGATATCTATCTTGGGCCATACGGCACTAAAACTAGCAAGCTTGAATATGACCGAGTGATCGGTGAATGGCTTGCCAATGGCCGTATGCTGCCAACGAAGCCAAGCGAACAGGGAGCAATTACCGTTGCCCAACTTTGTGTTTTGTACCTTCGATACGCACAATCCTATTACGTAAAGAACGGCAAGCAGACAGATGAAGTACCCGGTATCAAAGCCGCAATTCGATATCTGTTAGTTTCGTATTCAACAACGATGGTATGTGATTTTGGCCCGTTGTCTTTGGAAGCAGTACGTGAACAGATAATCGCGGCTGGTAATAGCCGTAGCTATAGCAACAAGACGGCAAACCGTATTCGTCGTATGTTCAAATGGGGCGTTGCAAAAGAACTTGTCCCAGTTCAAGTTCATCAAGCATTGGCTGCATTACCGGGATTGAAGAAAGGTAAAACAAAGGCAAGAGAAGCAGATCCCATATTGCCAGTTGATAATGCGACCGTGGAAGCAACTTTAGAATATGCTCCAAAGATCATTCAGGATATGGTGCGGTTTCAGCAGTTGACTGGATGCCGTCCCGGCGAAGTTCGTTCGCTTCGTCCTTGCGAGATCGACAGAACGACAGACGACAAAACCGACAATTCGCCTTCCGTTTGGCGATATCGCCCCGAAAGCCACAAGATGGAACACAAGGGACGTGATCGAGTTATCTTGATTGGTCCCAAAGCGCAAGCCATCTTATTGCCGTACCTGTTGCGAGATGAAACCGAAGTTTGCTTTGAGAAGCCAACCGGCGGACCATTCGCAAGATGGAATTACAGCGAGAAGATCAACCAAGCTTGCGACAAAGCATTTCCCGCACCTGAAGGTACAAAAGGCGAAGCCTTAAAGGCGTGGCGCAAAAAGCATCGTTGGGCTCCAAACAGGTTACGTCATTCAAGGGCAACAGACATTCGGAAGAAGTATGGCCTTGAAGCAAGTCAAGCCGTGCTGGGGCATTCAAATGCCGACGTTACGCAGATCTATGCTGAACGGGATATCGAAAAAGCTGCGATGATTATGGCCGAAGTTGGATAGTAGGTAACGCACTTTGCAATTTCCCAGCAATATAATCCCGCCAATTGCCTTTCGTTGAGCCCTTTATCGCCCAACGGAAGCTTGTTGGTGGGGCCTGCCCTCTCTATTAGCTACCTATTCCAATCCATCTGGTTTGGATGCCGAGTTGCAATTAAGCCATTGTCTCCCGGTGGAAAGCCAAAGCGTTTGCTTATTTGGGCGATTGCAGACTCTTTGGAGTCAGCAATTACTATTCTCAACTTTAGCTTGTCTTCAAAGCCAACGTAGTAACGTTTTAGATTGTTCGATAGCGGAGAACACAGCTTTGCCTCAGGGTAATGGTTGGCCATAGCTACAAATTGCTCTAGGCCACTAGCGATATTGAATACAGCGTCCTTCTTCGACAAATTAACTACGTTGCTGACGTTAAGCCCCGATTGTTCATGCTTGGTTTTTTGAAAACGCTTAAAAAGATATCTAGGCATTTTGTAGGTCATTGGGAAGTTGATCACGTTGGCGGGGTTTGCCTGTTTGTGTTTGTCATTGGTTAGCTCAGTACTTCGAGGGGGAAAGTGCCGGACTTTGGCGTTGTTCACTCGAATTGACATCTCAACCGCTTCGCTAATTTCGGCTAAGCGTAATTTCATAGCAGCTTTTTTCGCTGGGTCAGTCGTTGCCTCGATTTTCCTAGTTTCATCCGCTATTACCTTCCTTAGTCCTGTTGCATATTGGCGCGCCTCAGCTTCAGTAATGTACTTGGCGTTTATAATCTCATCCTCAGTCCTTATTCGTCGCTTGTTGTTAGTGGGTTTGGCTTTCAACTCTTTTTTAGATTGGTGGGCAATCTCCGGGTTAAAATGACCGGAGTCTGACTTTTCTATTGGCACTGCTTCGGCTGTAATTGCTGACGGATTCAATGTCTGTTTTTTGGCTGCCTGACACTTCAACACTATGTCATAGCCATCTTTGCGCCCTTTTTTTTCAACTTCCCAGTTTGTACTACCCACTTGGGAGGCAAATGCCTTGCCTTCACTGAATGCTGCAACTATTCGGTTAGGGCATTTAGGAAAGCAAGCTTTGATAAGTTCCGTTGCCTGCCTGACCGTTTGTTCATTGGTCTGCATGATACGCAGCTCGGCTTCGATAGTAATTGTCGCCATTGAGTGTTCATTTTTACCCTCGATCATGCAGTTTATTTCGTCATAGAGTAAGCCTTTAGCATTTGCGCCTTCTTTCGTCTTCATGCCTTTTTCATCAACAAAGACGTGGTAGATCCCTATCCATCCGGGATCGGCTTTTGATTTTCGCCATGATACTGATGGTGCCATACCGAACAATTCAAGGTTCTCAACAAGTTTCTTGGGCGAAGTTCTTTGCTTCTTTTTATGAGTCGTTACAAAAGGCGATTTAGTATCAACTGGCTTTTGTTTGTTTGTAGCCGATTGTTTATTAAAAAGCCCCATCCAAACTACAAACAGCACCAGCAACAAGAGAATTGCGAGGGCACCACTGCCAGAGGAATTTTTATTCTGCTGCTCAGGTTGCAACATCACGTGAGGTCTTTGTAATGGTGCCCCACAATTTGGACATGACTTGGCGTCACTACTTATTGAATGTTGGCATTCGTAACACAGGACTAACACGTTGCTTCTAGCTCGCTAAAACGATTCAAGTAGAAAGTTTGAGATTCAAAACTCAGACTACACCAATATAATGAACTGTTTGACAATAGTTGACATCTTGTAGTCAACTTTTGCAAGTAAATCATCGGGCGCAGAGTAGCTACCGCAAGTTGATCGATGTGAATGGTATTACTCGTTCCCATTCCATTGGTCGGCAACCCGATTTTGAAA
>CALHPU010000112.1 GCA_938036435.1 uncultured Pirellulaceae bacterium
TGATCCGGTTAAGTTTTCAATGCCAACGAAAGTTTCTTCAACTGTTCCGTAGGAAGCAGTTCCGGACCCGTCCGGGGTGACCGTGGCGGTCACTCCAAAACCGACCCCTTGGAATGAGTTGGTGTCAATTCCTGCACCACCGTCGATCGAGTCTGTGCCGCCGAGGCCAACGAAGAAGTCATTTCCTTCCCCACCGCTGAGTGAGTCACTGCCGCCACCTCCATTAATCGTATCGTTTCCAGGGCCAGCAATAACGGTATCGTCGCCTGCGTTGCCTCGAAGAATGTCGTCGCCGACGTTGCCCGCGATCATGTCATCGCCCGCTTCTCCATTGATGATGTCATTTCCTCCTCCACCGATCACTATGTCGTTCCCGCTGCCGGCGAAGATTATGTCGTCACCATCATTACCTACGAGCTGGTCATCGCCACCAAGTCCTCGGATCGTGTCATTGCCAAATCCTCCATCAATTACGTTAGCAGAATCATTTCCCGTCAGATCGTCGTCACCGAAGGAACCGAACAGGTTTTCGATACCACTGAACGTTTGAGAACCGAAGTCGCCAATCGCAGTCCCTGTTCCGTCGTTATTGATAACTGCCGTGACTCCATTGGCACTAGCAAAGTCGTTAGTGTCGCTGCCCAGACCGCCGGCAATGATATCGACTTCACCTCCACCTCCACCTCCACCAAGGACAAATCTATCGTCACCAGCACCTCCAGTTAGTTGATCGTCTCCAAACCCTCCATCAAGAAAGTCATTGCCAGACCCAGCGATTAGTGTGTCGTTACCATCTCTGCCGATCAGGGAAACGTCATTAGCCAACGCGGACGTGTCCAGCGTGTCATTTCCGCCATCACCAGAGACGACTAAATTTTTACTGAAGCGAGCTAGTGAGTTGACTTCTGGAACAAATGGCTCTAAGTCCCCCAAGCTTGTGGCGGTGAACACATCGTCAAGATCACCTAAGTTGAAAAACAACTGATCGACTACCGAATTTGGATCGTTGATGGTCAACGTGTCGTTGGCAACTGTCGATTGGCTGAGAACGAAATCGGTATTTCCAATCAAGTCGGAAGCCAGCTCAATTGAATCACCTCCACCAACTTGAATCTGAATTGTGTTTTCTGTCGGGGCGGTAACAGAAACGATGTCCGCTTGGCCGGTGTCTGCTTCAAAAAACAGCGTCGCGATCATCGAGGACGTATCTAAGCTGACCGACGCGAGTAATTTTCGCGACTCGAGGGCGTTGAATTTAAGAGATTGTTTTCGATTTCTCCGCCGATAGTTCCTGTTCCTTTTTTCAACGATTGATTTGCGAACGCTTGAAACCCACTGGTGTTTTCTCATCGACGTCTCCGTTTTTTGGATTCTCCCAAATGAGGTAAACATCCGTTTGATGTTGGACTCGAAAGGAGAAAGGTGAATGTCTACCGGGATCGGACCAACGATCTTATCGCTGTCCGATTCAGTGACAGCGACCGATGAACTCGTTTGGTGGAAGTCGACGAGAGGAGGGAATCTAGCCGTGAAATTGCCGCGAACTAGATGTCACGAGGTCAAGCGTAGCAAATCATGTAGCGCTTTTCAACTTTTTTTTGAAACAAAAAAAGTTTGGATTTAACGGCTTTCTTCACCTAAACCGACCATTTCCAGCAACTTCAATGCATTGGTGGTTTCAGCGATGCCCGTTTTCATTTGGTAGTCGAACGTCATTTCCTTTTTCCCATCGACCTCTTTGAACTGTTCAGAGAAATAAACCGGCACGCAGGCGGCGGCCAGTTCGTCGGTCGTTCCAAGATCAAGGTCATGAGTTGAAATTGCTCCGATTGCGCCTAAATCGATCAACTTCCTTACCACTTGGCTGACGGCAATCTGACGCTCGCGCGAATTGGTACCTTGGAGAATCTCGTCCAGCAAGAACATCATTCGCCGTGGATTGTTTTCGGACTGAATCTGCTCGGCCGTGTCGACGACTTCCTTCAAGCGTTTTAACTCTGCCATAAAGAACGACACGCCTTCGGAAAGAGAATCCGCGATCCGCATACTGGATTCAATCTGAAGCGTCGGTTGTCGGAACTCGGTCGCGCACACAACGCTGCCCATCTGCCCCAGCACAACGTTGGCCCCCACAGCGCGCAGGATCGTACTTTTGCCCGACATGTTGGATCCCGTAACCAGCAACACGGTACCGGGCGGCCCGACCTGAACATCGTTGGCCACGCGCGAAGGATCAAGCAAGGGATGAGCGACCTGTTTTCCCTCAACGACTGTTTTCTCTTGGCTGTCGGCAAGGATCACATCCGGATAGACCCAATCGGGTTCGTCAGCCGCCAGTTTCGCAATAGCGCACAGGGCTTCCCACTGACCAAGGCTGTCGAACCATTTTTGAGCGTGTTTTCCCGAACCAGTTTTCCATTTTTCCAGCCACCACAAAGCATGAGCATCCCAGAAGAAAAGGAACTCTAAAACGACATAGACCAAAAACAGGATCCCGTTGCGACGCATATTGGCCAGCCATACTCTGGACTGTAGTTTGTCGATGTCGCCAATTCCGGCAGACTCCTGTGATTTCAATTGCTGTTGAAGATGTACTAAACGATCGGATTTAGCATCGAAACTCTCCATCCAACGAAACAGTTTGGTGTAATGTTGTGCCTCGTTAGCGCGCGATGAAACTTGGTTGAACACATCATGAATACTACCGGCAAACACTACTGACAGTAGAAAATTCACCAGCGCCGCACCGCCTAGTGTCACCCACCACGCCATCGTCGGAAGCGCTGGCACAAACAACAGGCCAAGGATGGCGACTATGGACACGACCGAGGTAACGCGCGCCAATAGCAGAATCCATTGGCGACCGGCGAACCAAGATTCGGATTGCGTCCAATCTAAAAAACGGCTGGGGCCAGACTGCCCTGCCCCAAGTTGTTCACACGTTAATTGGAAATCTTCTCGCCAGTCAATTTGCTGTGCCAATTCTTTGACGGCTTCTTGGCGTTGTTTCACTTCATCGGCCATCGCTCCATTTAGAATCCACTCCTTGAGCGTCGATGTGCCAAGCGGCGTGCGCGTGATGCCCAGCAGCTTGAAGATCGAACTGTCAGTGAAGAGGTCAAGGTCTGTCGACAAAGAGATTTGATTGCGTTCTAGCTCGATCTTGGGGACATCGATTTCGTCCCAGTCACGTTTGCAACGCGCGATTGACTCACGATAGATCTTCACCAGCAAAGAAGCGCGTTTAAGTTCCGCTTGCATACCTTCGTGGATGTAGGCAACCACGAGGAAGCCAAAAAACAGCAGGCCGGACAGGTACATCCAAGACCACCCAACACCGAACACTTCGTTGATCGCTAGAAAGAATGGAACGATGGAAAGGAGAAAGAGACCGCCGCGCAAATAGCCAACTGAACTCCATCGTTTGTCACAGCGTTGGACCGAGGCGCGGTGCGCGTCTAATTTCTCTTGGTAGCGAGCGATGACTTCTGAATGCGTTTTTGGGAGCACGGTCTTTTGGTTTTCAGTGTGTTGTTCTAGTAGCGCTCGGGCATGAGTGCCCAAGCTACGTTGTTGAGAGTTTCTGTCTTGCTTGGGGGATTAAAAACCGGCCAGTTGAGCCGATTTCCAAACTCGGTCGATCGCCACCATAAACGCGGCAGTACGCAGGCTGACGTTATTGGTTTGTGAAAGTTGCCAAACTTCTTCAAACGCGGTCGATAAAATCGCATCTAATTCTTGACGAACTCGATCAAGGCTCCAGTGATAGTATTGTCGATTCTGCACCCACTCGAAGTAGCTGACGGTCACGCCACCAGCATTTGCCAGAATATCTGGCAGCACGACGGTACCGCGCTCGAACAGTTTTGCGTCGGCTTCGGAATCAATCGGTCCATTGGCTCCTTCGACGATGTATTTCGCTTTGATATCATCCACGTTAGCCATCGTGATCACATTTCCCAGCGCCGCTGGAATCAGCAAGTCACATTCAGCGGCCAGCAGTTCTTCGTTGCTGATATGTTTGCCGCCGGTGAAGCCCTCCAATGAACCTTTCGCCAAGTAGTAATGCAGGGCGGCAGGAATATCGAGTCCTTCTTCGGCGTAGTAGCCGCCGGAAATATCACTGATACCCTTGATCTTGAACTCCGATTCATGCATGTATTTGGCCGCGTGGGAGCCAACATTACCAAACCCTTGGATCACGACAGAAGTTTCTTGAGGTGTCGTACCGAGTCGTTTGAGCAATTTGTAGGACAGGATGCCCACGCCACGCCCCGTCGCTTCTTCGCGCCCCTTAGCGCCGTAGTCCTCAACCGGTTTCCCCGTGATGCACGCCGGATTGAAACCGTTGTATTTTTCCCATTGGTTGCGGATCCAAGACATGGTTTTGCTGTTGGTTCCCATGTCGGGAGCCGGAATGTCTTTGTCAGGGCCGATAATTTCGTGAATCTGGTCGACAAATTTTCGCGTGATACGTTGCAACTCTTTTTGCGAGTGCTTTCTCGGCGAGAGACAGATACCGCCCTTCGCGCCGCCATAGGGGATATTCACTACGGCGGTTTTCCATGTCATCAGCGATGCCAGAGCTCGGACCTCATCTAGATCAACCTCGTGGTGGTACCGTAAACCACCCTTCATCGGGCCGCGCGCGTTGTTGTGCTGTACGCGAAATCCGACAAACGTCTCCAACGTGCCATCGTCTAGCTCCACTGGCACTTCGACCGTGATTTCACGTTTAGGGAGCATCAGCAATTTGCGGGCGCTCTCTTCGAGCTTCAGCTGGTCCGCCGCTGTGTTGAAGTAGTACTTAACCGTTTCGAAGGCGCATGCGCCGTGGGAAGGATTGTTCATGATTTGGTCGTTGAGCGATGGAGATCGGTTTTGAGAAAAAGGATGTATTCCGGAAAGTGACTTCCTAGGGGTGTGCGCGTCACTAGCGTGTTTCCTACAATAAGTCTTTAGCGCCCTTGGCACAATCTGACCTGAGCAAGTTATTGGTTAGCAGTTTGGCCAACAGAATCGTGGAACTAACTTTTTATTGTATTTGTTCGAGAAATCCGTGGCTCCAGAGATTGATCAATTTTGGAATCTGGTTGCCGAAAGCCAGTTGCTCAGCGACAAGCAGCATCGGGCGGCGAGAGACCAATGCCAGCAACCAGATTCCACGCTGGCCGCCGATTGGCTGGTGGAGAAAAAGCTGATTTCCGCTCTGCATCGTGACGTTTTGCTGGCCGGGCACGCGGGGCCATTTTTCTTTGGGCGTTACTTGGTCAGGTCGCGGATGAAATTGCCATCTGACCCCGAAGGGTTTGAATCTTTCGCGGCCATTGATCGAAAAACGGGATACCCGGTTCGGCTTCAGTTCTTTGATGGCCAATCGCCGGGGGCGTTGGAGACATGGGCTAGGATTGAACAACAAGTGCGGAAAGAGGAAGAAAATCTCGACCCAAAAACTTCTCCGCGTCAGGCGTTGGAAATCTATCAAGCGCTCGCTTTGCCCGAGAGGCGTTTTGTGGTTCGAGAGCTACCACGCGGCAAATCATTGGCGGCTGCCGTTCCCCTGAAGTCGCGGTTGGGGGTCGGACAGGCGGCGAAGATTGTAGCGCAGGTTGCGGCCGTTTTTACAAATGGCGCTGAAACGAACAGTGACTTGCGCAGGCGCGGGTCGAAGAAGATGCCCTTGGATACTGAAGCGCTGATGAACCGCCTGTGGGTCGCTTCGGGGAAGACGGTTCGCTACGATCCGCCGCTCCTTTATAGTGAATCGGCGTCAGGCAAAGCGGTATTGGCAACGGCCGATCAGCAGCGGCAAGCTTTCTTGATGGCAGCGCTGCTGCTGCGGTTGGTCAGCGGCCGGCAGTTGCCGTGGAAATGGGATCCAAAGACTCAGTGGTTCAGGTTGGATGAAAAGAAACGTGATGCGCAACTCGCCAAATTAGACAGCCAACCTGAATTGCAAAAGTTACTTGTCAGTGCACTTACTCGCAGCGCAGGATCTGCGATCGACGTCAATGAATTTGCTCGGCGGATTGGCGAAATTTCCAACGCTGAATTGGCCCATGTTAAGCCCAGTGGCCAACGCTTGGCGTATTTACAGTCGTTGCACTCGTTGGTTTCGCCTCTAACAGATTCGCATGCGTCAGCAGTCGCCAGCACCGAACCCATTCCGGAGATCGATACAAGTGTCGATCCATTGACGAAGCTGGATGCATTTCCGGAGAACAACCACGAGACGGGCGGTAATCGAGCGCAGGCTGCCCGCGCGGCAGCAGTCAAACGCCGTCGCGCACGCTCAAAACGTCCCATCGCAGTCGCCGCGGGACTGGCGTTGTTGGGAATGTTTCTTGGTGGATGGGCTTTTCTGGCCGGTGGGAAATCGGTGCCGATCGTTCAACTAAAGCCGGACAATGCGCTTTTGCAACCAGAGGAGGATATCACGCCGGCGATAACCGTCGAGGGACCTCCCGCGTTTGACTATACAACCGTTTCTTACGTCCAAACCTTGGTTGACGACGGCGAGGCGACTCTGTGGGAATCACCAACCACTGGTTTGGAAATTGAGTTCTCTTGGTTGCCCTCTGGCACCGAAATGTTGTTCCATGTGCGTGGTAAGGAATTGCTCGCCGCGTCGGGTGGGCTGAGTTTGTTGAAGAGTCTTGGCCCAGATTTTGAGAAACTCCAATCGCACCTAGAGCAGCGTGCTGGGTTGGCGATCAACGAAATGGATTCACTGACGGTCGCCTTAGTGCCGGATAAAACCAGAGGCTACATGCCCTTTTTTCAGATCGCTGTCCGGGGGACATCGCGGAAGCAGCTGGTTGCCGCATGGGGGCAACCGGATGAAATCCAGCTGCCGGGCAATCGCAAATTGTTCGCCGCAGATAACGATGCTTGGTGCTTCATCGGTGCCGAGGTTAACGATCAAACCGATGCCTCGATTCGATTTGTGTTTGGTGAGCCACGTGTGGTTCAACAAGTAATGCAAGACAGTGGTGTCGTTGTTTTCCCCGAAGCGCTCGAACGCTTGATTTCCCAAACAGATCGTCAACGTCATTTCACGTTGCTGACATTGGCCAATGCGTTGGTCAATGAGAACGGTAAACTTATGTGGGGTCAGTGGAGTGAACGATTGACTCCAGCCTTGCGGTTGGCGTTGCCCGATGAGGTGCGTGCGTTTTTGGTTAGCCTGCACGTTGATGATGGGGAGTACGTGGAGTTCAAGATTGATCATTCGGCCGACATCAGTGCCGAGGATCTGGCGATTGAGCTTCGTCGGACTGTCGGTGAAAGCCTTTCGCGCGTTGAACAATTTTCCAAATCGCTTGCCCGAACCGAGTATTGGCAACGGCTTCAGGGGCGTTTTGGATTGATGTTGCAGAAAACGAGCGCTGCGGTGCGCTGGGATACGGAGTTCGGCCAGTTGATTGGCAATGCTTGGCTGCCTCCCAATGCGACACAAAATCTTTTGTGTGGCTGTGAGCTAACGATGACGTTTTCTGAATCGGTTGCAGCAACCGAGCAGAAACAATTGCCCAATTCGATCGAAGAATTACTGGCGACCAAACGCAGTTTGAATGTTACCAATCCCCCGGACCTCAATGTGTTGCTTTCAGACATTCGGGCGGAGATCATGGACGATTATCCCGGCTTGGGTTTTCCGTTTCGCATTAAGCTGATCGGTGGTGATTTGCAGAAGGATGGCATCACCCAAAATCAGCGCCCCGGGCCTTTGGCGATCACCGATCAACCACTCTCTGAAATATTGACGCAGATCATGACCAGTGCGAACCCCGACAAAACGATTTCTGGCCCTGCCGATCCAAACTGCAAATTGGTCTGGGTGGTTGCCAAAGACCCCGATGATCAAGCAAACCAAGCCATTTTGATCACAACCCGGGCGGCGGCGAAGGAAAAAGACTATTCCCTGCCCGGTGTGTTTGTCGAAAAATAGTGTAATGTTCGATAGGCTGGAAGTCTCAATAGTCGCCTTTCGCACGGCGAAAGTAGCGGTCTTTCCCCGAGGTAAAGACGACTTTAGGGACAAAGCCTAGTGCTTCATCCAGATTCAATTTTCGGGTTGCCGGTTCGCTCTTAAAGCGCACCGGCGCAAGCCGTCGGGTATAAATACCAATTGATTAACGGTGGGGACCGGAGGGCTCGCGCCCTTTCGCTTTCATCTAAATCCTAATTCCAAATCTGGATGAAGCACTAGGCCGCCTCACTACGTCTTGATTCGCGATTCTTTTTTCCGGAACTCTTTTGATCCCTTACGTCATTATCTGCAAATCATGTTCGGCGAAGCTCAAAGTTTCGGTTCCGAACTTGATTGGTAAAACGATTGATTGCCCTAAGTGCAGCACCGAATTGACGCTGACACCTCCAGCCGGATTCGAAAACCCTCTAGCAAGTTCTGCAGACACCAGCGAAAGCACAACCAATCGCTTTGATGATTTAGATGACTTGTTGGGGCAAGTTCAAAATTCGTCACCGCAGCAGCAACGGTCCAAGAAAAGGAACGCCACCGCAAAACCGGTCGACCAGGTTCAAAAACCGGCGGCCAGTGTGGTTGATGACACAGCCCTAGAAAAGGTAGCTCGAAAGATTCCTCAGGCGATTCCCCGACCGAAACAGATGCGGCATAACAGTGAGCCCGCAACAATTGATTCGCCTCTATTGCCTGATGGTTCTTGGGACAGCGATGAACTGAAGAAACGAAAACGACTGATCAAGTTTGGATCGCTGGGGGTTTTGGCTACTTTGCTGGCGGCCGTCGGAATATTCTTTCTTGCCGGCGGGAATGACGCAGAGTCTGAACCGGCGATCTTCCAGGAATCGCCACCGGCGCTGAGCGGGAACGAAAACACCAATCGGGAGCAACAAGAGACCGGCGACGTTGAACCAAATTCGAAGGCTGGCCAAAGTCCGATAGACGACGCCTCGCGAAAGACTGCCTCGGTGACTGATTTGGATGGCGGCGAGGCTTCTGCAGTGCGTGGAGCTGAAGATTTCGCCGCCCCGATAATTTCCGACTCGGGGTTTGACACACCTGCTCCCAAACAGCCCGACTCCCCCCTGCCCTTGCCTTCCGAGGAACCCGAAAAGACGAAAGTTGCTGCCAACGCCCAACAGCCTAACCCACCTTCTTCGGTGAGTGAGCCGCGAAGCGTAACAGACGCGCAGGCCAGCGGCGGTGGCTTCTTTGTGAAAGAATCTCCCAAGGAGTCCCCCTTAGTGACCGATCGGAAGTCGCTTTCAGAATTCGCACGAGCGCTAGAGGAAGCAGGGACCGTGCTTTCGGAGATCAAGGATCAGGCATTATTGAAACGTGATTCCGCGTTGATCGGGCTGCCAAAGTACTTTGTCGAACCGCTGAATGAGGATCCTGTTGATGTGCCAAAGCAGTTGGCGGTTTCGGTAAGTGGTTTGCAAGTCGTAGATTCTCCAATGTTGGACGTGCTGTTGGAATTGGAAAGCCTTTCCGGGATTCCCGTTTCTTTTGACTGGAAGTCAACCGCCGTTAGAGCGACAGATTTCTCCCAAAAGATGTCACTGAAGACTCGAGATGAAAATTTCGAATCGCTATTTGTTGCGGTGGCAGACCAAGTCGGTTTGAAAGCCATCGCCAGTGATCAGGGGGTGATGCTCACTGGTGGACAAAATTCTGAGGTGTCCGAACATACGTGGAAGCTTTCGCCTCCGCTGTCAGATGCCTCAGTTGCAGAGCTGAAGGGATTTATTGTTCGGACATGGCCGTTGGAAATCGCCGAGATTGAAACAGACGAGGCAGCAGTTCGGGAGGAGTTAGAAGAAACAGTGACAGTCACGTCAGATCAAGTTACGCTTTCCTGCGACGCCGATCTGTATGCGCGGCTTAACGGCTTGATTGTCGGGATGACTTCGGCAGCCACACCAGAATCGACTTCGCTGAACATGGCGGACCCGAGTGTCACGCCAACGGCATTTAGCGTCGATCCAATTCTGGATCGTCCACTTGAGTTGACCAATGATAATCCCTTCCGAAAGCCCTACCGTATCGGGAGTTTGTTGCGTCAGATTCGTCAGCAAACCGGGTTGAACATTTTTGTGGATTGGCCCGACCTCCAATCGTTGAACTGGTCGCCTAATGCAAGTATTCCGGGCAGCTTTAACGAGGCCAATTGTCGCGACGCACTCGAGCAATTGGCGCGTTCCTTGAAAGCGTCGTGGATCGTAATTGACGAAAAAACGGTTTTGCTAACTTCATTTGAGACGGCAAACAGTAAGTCAGAAACCGAAGTCTATCCAGTTAAGTTTTTGTTGCAAAAGAACCTGACAGCGGGAGAGCTGAAACGAGTTTTGGAGGACACGCTCCGCCAGCAGTTGCAAATGCCCGGCGTGTCGGTTGTTTACTTCGGCGAGTATGATTGCCTGATCGCCCACGCGCCCCAATCCGTCCACCGCCAGTTGTATTCGATCTTGAATCGACTTTGGCAAGATTTGAAGTAGAGAATATTTCAAACCTGAACGCAGCATAATGTGGTACGACGCTCCCCGTCGTTATTAGCTGTGCCGCTACGAATCGGATAGTCGTGCTGCTGTGGTGGCGTAAGCTTCGAGCCTTATGTTTTACCAGAAGTTAGCGGAAAAATTTACAAACGAAAAATCGTTTTCGATTGTTTTGCTCTTCTAGTTTGTTTGTCGAATCGAGATTGTAAAATTGTCGGGCGTTTCAAAATCGACCCGTGGTTGGCTCCAG
>CALHPU010000113.1 GCA_938036435.1 uncultured Pirellulaceae bacterium
CCGAGAGATAGTGGCCGCCGTCTCGTTAAACGGAGCAATGCCGTGCTAGGGTCCACACCAGACGGCTCACGCCGTAACGCTTCAGGGCGCGGTGGCCTTGCTGCATGTTGTTGAAATGGGCTTTGCACCTTGCAAAGGCCCTCTGGCATAAGTGTCTAGCGGCATTTTCGCAAGTATTACATGCGGATTACAATCGCTGCGTCCCTCCCGTCCAGCGGGAGGGCAGGGCGGTGGACGACTTATTCGTCGTCTGCGCGGCACCAAGAAACCATGCAAGAATCGAAATCGCAGATCTCGTCTTGAGAGAAATACAATGCAATCTCGCGAGCAGCCGCTTCGGCTCCGTCAGAGGCATGCACCAAATTCATCTGACGGCTGCTGCTGAAGTCGCCGCGAATGGTTCCCGGAGCGGCGCTCAATCCGTTGGTAGCACCGAGCATTTCTCGGATCACGCGGACCACATCCAACCCCTGTGCCACAATGGCCACCACGGGAGCACCGGTGATGAACTCTTCTAAACCGGGATAAAATGGCTTTTCGACGTGCTCTGCGTAGTGCTGTTTGGCAAGATCAGGCGTAACCTGCATCAGTTTCATCGCGACAATCTCGATCGCTTTGTCTTCAAAACGCGAGATAATTTTGCCCATCAGGCGACGCTGAACGCAATCGGGCTTCAGCAGTACAAGAGAACGTTCCATCAGATCAGATCCGAAATTCTAAGAGAGTGAATAATTTGAACTATCAACACAGTTTAACAAGGGATTCCCCCTTCCGAAAACGGGGGCTTTGAACCAAAATATTTATTAATCTGGGCTCGTCCCACGCTCGTCAAGCAGGTATCGTCTCGACTATGGTTTTGTCTGAAGGCGATAACCTAGCTACAGCAAGTTTTATAGCAACATCCTGAACAACGGCCCGCTGATATATTTTGTAGAGAAATTGAAAATCTCAGCACAACCGTTTGCCCGCGCGCTATCATTGTAGCGCTTAATCGTTGTCACGATGATCTTGACCGTTTCTCGGCCGCCAATATTTCCCCAACGTCCGCGTGGTGATTCGTTTGGAAAACCACTTCGGCAATAAAATTCAATGACAAGTCCAGCAGAACTTTTTCCTCCGACAAAAAAACCCGCCGAAGCCCTTTCAGGAGTCACCGTGCGACTCGCCGGTGATTCGGGTGACGGCATGCAATTGCTTGGAACACAGCTGACTAACACGTCGGCACTTTCAGGAAATGACGTGGCCACGTTCCCTGACTTTCCTGCCGAGATTCGCGCTCCGCGCGGAACACGCGCTGGGGTCAGCGGTTTTCAGGTTCAGTTTTCCGCCGAGGAGATTTTTACGCCCGGCGATGGCGTCGATACGCTGATCTGCATGAACCCTGCGGCGTTGGTAACCAACATCGGCGATCTGCGTCGCGGTGGAATTTTGATCGTTAACTCTGACGGTTTTGGCGATAAAGATCTGAAGCTTGCCAAACTGGACGTCAATCCTTTGGAGGACGACACGACCGAAGGTTACCGTGTGATCAAAGTTCCAATGACGACCATGACACGTGACTCGGTTGAGCCCACGGGACTGTCGGCGAAATTTGCCGATCGCTGTAAGAACTTTTTTGCGATGGGATTGGTGTTCTGGCTGTACGGACGCGACGTTGAGCCAACATTGCGATTCATCGAAAACAAATTCTCCGCCAAACCTGACGTCGCCGAAGCCAACCGACTGGCGCTCAAAGCGGGTTGGAACTACGGCGAGACCACCGAAAATTTCGCTTCTACGTACTCGGTGCCGGCCGCTGAACTTGAACCGGGTGTCTACAAGAACGTGATGGGAAATCAGGCGTTGGCTTGGGGACTGATCACGGCAGCTGAATTGAGCGACAAAGAACTGTTCCTTGGCTCTTACCCGATCACACCAGCCAGCGACATTTTGCATGAACTGGCCAAACACAAAAACTTTGGTGTCCGCACATTTCAGGCCGAAGACGAAATCGCAGCCGTTTGTTCGGCTGTCGGTGCGGCACTCGGTGGCAGCATGGCGATCACCACCAGCAGCGGCCCCGGCATCGCGCTCAAGGGCGAAGGCATTGGTCTTGGACTGATCTTGGAGCTGCCCTTTATTATCATCGACGTTCAGCGCGGTGGTCCAAGTACGGGCCTGCCAACCAAGACCGAGCAATCGGACCTGTTGATGGTCATGCATGGCCGCAACGGTGATTCGCCGCTGCCTGTGATTGCGGCGCAGAGCCCTGCAGATTGCTTCAACGTCGCCATCGAAGCCTGGCGAATTGCAACCAAATACATGACTCCCGTGTTCATTCTTTCCGACGGCTACATCGCCAACG
This sequence comes from uncultured Pirellulaceae bacterium, assembly GCA_938036435.1. Taxonomy (GTDB): domain Bacteria; phylum Planctomycetota; class Planctomycetia; order Pirellulales; family Pirellulaceae; genus Mariniblastus. The sequence continues at coordinate 2,345 of CALHPU010000113.1, forward strand.
GTTCAGAGCCTTGGAAGATTCCGGAAGTTGATTCGCTTGAGAAGATCGAGATCAACCATCCGGGGCCACGCAGCCCTGACGATGCTCCATTTATGCCTTACTCGCGCGACGAAAATCTTGCTCGTCCATGGGCGTTGCCAGGAACTCCGGGCCTGATGCACCGAGTCGGTGGTCTTGAGAAACAAGACGGAACAGGTAACGTCAGCTACGATCCGGACAACCACCAGCACATGGTTCAAACTCGTGCTAAAAAGGTTGAGCTGGTTGCCGATTCGATTGATGATGCTGAAGTCTTTGGTAAGACCAAAGGGACTTTGGTGCTGAGCTGGGGCGGGACTTACGGTGCCTGCCGCACGGCTGTGAAAATGGCCATCGAGGAAGGCATCGAAGTGGGGCACGTACATCTGAGATGGATCAATCCTTTCCCCGCAAATCTTGGAAGCGTTCTTGGTCAGTACGACAAAGTACTGATCCCCGAACTAAACACGGGCCAATTGAGATTGCTGATCAAGGACAAATTCCTGATCGACGCCACTGGGCTAAATAAGATCAAAGGCAAACCATTTCACGTTTCTGAAATCGTCGACAAGATCAAAGAAGTCTCTGGGAAGTAATTCTCAGCAACCACCTCCACCGACGCGTTTAATTTTTTTCACACGCATTCATCCTTACGATCAACTATGAGCACTGACCTTCCAGTACTTTCCGCCAAAGATTTCGCTTCCGACCAAGACGTGCGCTGGTGCCCGGGTTGCGGCGACTATTCCATTTTGGCTCAGATGAAAACCGTCCTTGCTTCAATGGGTAAGAAGCAGGAAGAAACCGTCTTCATCTCGGGGATTGGTTGCTCAAGCCGTTTCCCGTACTACATGAACACGTACGGCATGCACTCGATTCACGGTCGCGCTCCGGCGTTTGCCACTGGACTGAAGTCTACTCGCCCGGAGCTAGACGTGTGGGTGATCACTGGCGACGGCGACGCGCTGAGCATCGGCGGTAACCACTTTATTCACCTGATTCGCCGCAACGTTGATTTGAACATCATTCTGTTCAACAACAGCATCTACGGTCTGACCAAAGGTCAGTACTCACCGACCTCAAAAGTTGGCAAGATCACAAAAAGTACGCCGATGGGTTCGATCGACCAACCGCTCAACCCACTGTCTGTAGCGATTGCTGCTGAGGCGTCTTTTGTCGCGCGTTCGGTTGATTCCAACATCAAACATCTACGTGCCACGTTACAGCGTGCCAGTGAGCATCGCGGTACATCATTCGTGGAAGTCTATCAGAACTGCAACATCTTCAATGATGGTGTTTGGGATTACGCCAAAGCCAAGGCGACCAAAGACGATTCGACCGTCGAGCTTCAACATGGCAAACCTTTGATCTATGCCGGTGGCAAAAAGGGCATCCGTTTGAATGGGTTCGCTCCCGAAACGGTTGATCTCGATGGTAATATTGCTCAGGACGATCTCTTGTTCCATGACGAAAAAGTCGAATCATCACAACTAGCGTTTCTGCTAAGCCGCATGCGGTTTCCGGAGTTTCCCGAGCCGATCGGTGTATTCCGCGCGATTGAGCGACCGACTTACGATACTCAGATTAACGCTCAGGTTGTTCAGGCCGCCGAAAAGAAGGGCAAGGGCGATTTGAAGACGCTGTTCAAAAGCGGCGACACTTGGACGGTGTAGCAGACAGGTAGGATGGGCACTTTGCCCGTCGCAACGATCTTTCTACACTCGGCCAAGAGAGGCCAAGCTACAGAAGGATAGCGGTCTGTTCTAACATGTCAAAAAACACCAAAACGCTGCTGGTCGTGTTTGAGTTTGATACGCTCAACGGCGGCGAGAATTCGATGCTGGCCGCTCTATCGCTGCTGATCGAATCTCAATGGCAAATAATCGCCGCATTGCCGTGCCGTGCGGCGTCTTCGGCCTCCAGCCACCAAGTACTCGACCAAACGCTTACCGGTCAGCTGATAAATCTGGGCATTGAAACGATTTCCTTGTCCACGCACCAGGACGATGGGACTCGAAAATCTCAGGACCAATATCGCGATGACTTCGCAGAGATTTTGAACCAGCAACGCCCTAACGTTGTGCTGTGCAACAGTCTCTCAACCAGTCGGCTCTGCGGGCCAGTTACGGCTCGGGGCAATATTCGCGCAGCCGGTTATCTGCGCGACATCATCAAGCTAAGTTGCAAAGCCGTTGAGGACATCAACCAGTTGGACCGCATCATCGCCGTCTCGCATGCGACGATGGATTTCCATGTTGAACAAGCAATGGAAGCTCAAAAGATCCGCGTCGTTTACAACGGAGTTGAACTCGAGCAGTTTCATCCGCGTTTAAGGGCCCTTCCGCAAATGGCGGACTTAAAAGCAAGTCTTGGTATTCCCAAAGAGAGTCCGGTCGTATTGTACGTGGGCCAGATTGGAATGCGGAAAGGGATCGACGTATTGGTGAAGGCCTTCAATCTGCTGCTGGAGACGGTTCCAGAGTCACACTTGTTGATCGTTGGGCAACGCCACTCGCAGAAACAGGAGGCGATCGACTACGAACGTCAGGCGTTACTTGCCAGCGCCGAATCTGGTCGCGTTCATTGGCTCGGCCGCCGCTGCGACGTAGCTGAACTAATGGCGATCAGCGATGTCTTGCTGCATCCGGCGCGGCAAGAACCATTGGGACGCGTCTTGCTTGAGGCCGCCGCCAGCGGCCTGCCGATTGTCACCACGCTTGTCGGTGGCAGCCCCGAGATCCTTGGATGCAACGAGTCATTCGACTTGCTGTGCCACAAAGACGACGCCGCAGCCATGGCCACGCGCGTCGGTGAATTATTGACTAATGAAACAATCCGCCAAGCCGTTTCGTTGGAGTTAAGGAATCTGGCCGTCCGTCGATTCAACCGTAATGGCTGTGCTCAATCCTTATTATCGATCCTAGACGACCTTAATCGGCAACAGCACTAGTTCTCGCCCCTTTAAAGTGTTCATTGGTCCCTGATGCCGCCTGAGACGCTTTTTCACTCAAGCCAGTTGAGCAGATTTACCCGTTTGGGTTAGACGAAAAGGAACTATATTGACGTTCTCTCAGACTATTTTTTAACCCCCATTGAGCTTTCCGAAGTGGCAATTATCAAACGAGTTCTCGTAACCGGCGGCGCAGGTTTTCTCGGCTCTCATCTTTGCGAGCGATTGGTCGACCAAGGTCATGACGTCATTTGCTTGGACAACTTCTACACCAGTCAGAAGACCAACGTCACGCACCTGTTGGACAAACCAAATTTCGAGCTAGTTCGGCATGACATTGTTGATCCAATTTTGCTTGAGGTGGATGAGATCTATAATCTTGCTTGTCCAGCGTCTCCCGGACATTACCAACATAACCCGATCAAAACGATGAAGATCAGCATTTTGGGGTCGATCAACATGCTGGGGATGGCCAGACGCTGTGGTGCTAAGATTTTCCAAGCCTCGACCAGTGAGGTTTACGGTGACCCGGAAGTCCACCCGCAAACAGAAAGTTACAAAGGATCTGTCAATCCGATTGGTATTCGCGCCTGTTATGACGAAGGAAAACGTGCAGCCGAAACACTGTTTTTCGACTACCACCGTTACAACAAGACTAACATTCGCGTCGCCCGAATTTTTAACACCTACGGGCCAAGAATGCATCCGTTTGATGGGCGTGTGGTCAGCAACTTCATTCGCCAAGCTTTGGCCGGTGAAGACATTACCATTTTCGGCGACGGGAGCCAGACGCGATCTTTCTGCTACCGAGACGATTTGGTGGACGGATTTCTGAAGTTAATGGCAGCTCCAGACGAAGTTACTGGTCCGATCAATTTAGGAAACCCCGGTGAATACACGATCAAGCAACTGGCCGAGGAAGTGTTGGAGCTTGTAGGCAGCAAGTCAAAATTGGTCTACGGCCCACTTCCGGCGGACGATCCGACTCGTCGCCAGCCAGATATCACATTGGCGAAAAAGAATCTGGACTGGGAGCCAAAGGTTCCATTGCGTGAAGGTCTGGAAAAAACGATCGCATGGTTTAAGACCATCGATCTGGATCATTACCGCCCGCCAACGCCGAATTATTAATTGGATTTACGGATTTTCATGTCCGATTCAGTAGCCGATCTCACAAGAGATTGGAAAATTGGCTCTCTGTCGATCAAAAGTCTTGCGACTTAGGCTACCAAAAATTCGAAGCAAACCCTACGCGGTGGTGTCGTGGCGAGCAGGATGCTCTCCCCACTTTAGCTTTACGTAGCACGACTCTCCGAGTCGTTATATGCCGCACCATCACGACTCGGAGAGTCGTGCCACAGTCGTTTTGAAAACCCCTCTACTTCGCGCTGATTCTCGCGATACCGTTCCCATTTAAGTTTACTACCTAGCGGGCCGAAGACAGAGGTACATCATCGTCGAAGCACGGTAGTTTGACTGTCTCGCTTCTCACATCAGCGTTAATCTATTTCTTCAGGGGCAGACTCAGTATGGGGTTTCTTTCGGGCAGTGTAACCTTTCAACGCTATCGTATCACTGAAGACCCCACTGGCGAATTCGACGAAGGCCATCTTGAAATTCTCAAGAAGCACGTATGTGGCAAATCCTCAGGCAACAACTACGAGACTCCCGGCGTGGGATTCTCTGGTGGTAGTCACCTGCTGGATACTGACTTCAGTTTTGAGAAAAACGTTATCGGTCAGGCCATGCACTTTGGGGTGCGAATCGACAGCTGCCAGATTCCTTCTCCGATAAAACGCGCGTGGATGCATCAAGCACTGGCCGGCGTAGTGGCTGATAATCCGGGCAGCAAACCGACGAAAGCTCAACGCACCGAAGCCAAAGAGGCCGTCGAAGACCGCTGTGCCCAAGAGGCCGAAAAAGGGAACTTCCAAAAGTTGTCGGAAGTATCTGTGTTGTGGGATGCCGTTGCAGACACGATTTATTTAGGCAGCACCAGCGAGAAGACCAGCGAAATGGTTTTGGGGCTGCTCGAACGCGCCTTTGGTATCGAAGTCTCGAAAGTCACCTGCGGAACAATTGCTGGCGAGATCGCCGAGGAACTTGGCCTCAACGCCCAGTTGTTCAGCATCGCCCCAACTGCCTTCAACGCAGATGCAACCGGAAATGTTGTGTGGTGGAATGGCATGAGCGAAAACTATGACTACCTTGGCAACGAATTTCTGCTGTGGCTGTGGTGGCACTGGGAAACCAACAGCAACGTGATTCAATTGGCCGACCACAGCGAGGTGTCGGGCATGTTCGCCCGCAGTCTGAGTCTCGACTGTCCCGAAGGCGAACACGGCAAGGATTCCATTTCTTCGGAATCTCCGGTCGCGCTGCCTGAAGCAGCATTGGCTGTAAAGATGGGTAAACTTCCGCGAAAGGCTGGGCTGACTCTGGTACGCAACGACCTTCAGTTTGACTTTGCCCTTCAAAGCGAGATGTTCTCAGTGGGAAGTGCAAGGATCAGGGCAGCGGACGAATCGGCAACCGTGTCGCATGAGCTTGTCGATCGTGTCGCGCATGTGCGTGAACTGGCTGACACAATCGACTATTTGTTTCAGGCTTTTTGCGAAAAGAGGCTCGGCCAGCCTTGGACCTCGGAACTAAAAAAAGTGCAAAAATGGTTGGGAAGTGAAACCCCGCTCCGGCGACAAAAAGCCGCCTAGCCAACCGTTGGGCAAATGAATATTTCTTTGCCGAAGGTGGGCTACTCAAAGAACTGGTGGTTTTTCGACCGTCATGATTATGTATAATTCGAATTCACCGGGGACGCTCGCTTTCGCTGTTTTGGAACATTGAGTACCCCCGCTCCTGATGCGAGATCCATAATGACAAAATTTCAATTTCTGATTCCGCTGGTTTTGCTAGTGGCTTTGCTGCTGGTGGCATGCGAGCAGCAAACGGCAAGCGAAACGCCGGCAATCTCTGACGACAACAAGGCCACTGCGTCGTTTGCCGTTCGTGGAATGACATGACCGGGGTGAGACAAACTTGTAGAGAAAGCTCTACTTAAGCTACCGGGCGTAGCTTCCGCAAACGCAGACAAAGCCACCAAGTCAGTCTCGGTGGTTTATGACAAAACGATTTTCAAGCCAGAAGAACTCAGCACCCTTGGACGATACGCGTTCGAACTCGTTGATTCGGGCGAGGAGTCTGGGCAATCTGATGCTTCACTTTCCTCCACCGAGAAAACCGAAACGTCATCAGAGGCTGGCACCGAACCGCCAAGCCAGTTTGACTTAGGCGACTTCAGCAAAATGGAACCGGCTGAAACAGCCGATACTGGCGGTCAAGAAGATGAACTGCCATTGCTGGGCGGACCCGAAACCGAGAAGTAATGCTTGACCGGTGAATGCCTTTAATCACAAACACTGACAAACCGTCCGCGGCTGTCAGTGTTTTTTTGTGGCTGATGAGTTTCGAGATCCATTTGGAAACCGCAATGGAAAACAATCACTTCGACTGCATCGTCATTGGTTTCGGTGGCGTGGGCAGCGCCGCGTTGCGATACGCGGCGCTAAATGGTTGGAAAGTTATTGGCATCGATCGATTCGGGCCGGCACACAATCATGGCAGCTCTCACGGACAAACGCGTGTCATTCGAAAATCCTATTTCGAGCATCCCAATTACGTCCCGCTGTTGCAAGACGCCTATAAAATGTGGGATGAATTAAACAAGCGGCATCGGACGGCTCCTGAAATAAAAGAACTCTTGACGCAGTGTGGCGTTTTGCAAATTGGCCCCGCTGGGGGCAGCGTTGTCTCGGGAGTTCTCAACAGTGCCAAAGAACACAACATTAGCGTCGAGCAGTTCTCGGCAGAGGATGTTCATAAGCGTCTTCCGATCATAAATGTCCCCGAGGGGCATGTTGGCGTCTTTGAACCTGACGGCGGTTTCCTCCGTGTGGAGCTTTGCGTAGCAGCAATGATTAAGCAAGCGTTGGCTGCCGGTGCAACGATAAAATCTGGGGTCTGCATCGACCGTTGGAACGTGGACGTTTCGGGAGTAGTTCGTGTCCAATCAGAACAAGGTTCATGGTCGGCCGATCGCATGATTGTTTGCGCGGGAGCTTGGACCAGTGACGTTCTTGGCAATTTGAACTTGCCGCTAAAACTTCTCGCCAAACAACAACACTGGTACCAACTCGATCGAGTCGAACAGAAATTGGTAAACCAGTTTCCTTGCTTTCTTTTTGAGCAAGACGACGGGGCGTGTTTTTATGGCACTCCAGAACTGGATACCCTTGGGATGAAGGTCTGCGAACACAGTGGAGGTCTGCCTATCGAATCACCCCATCAGCTGGATCAGAGCATCGATTCGGAACAACAGGCGCGAGTCGAAGGCTTTCTGGATCAAAATTTTCATTTCACCAAGAAACGCTTGGTTCATCACTCCATGTGTATGTACACGATGACGCCTGCCTCACACTTTATTCTGGACATTCACCCCGATCATTCACAAATCGCCTACGCGGCAGGGCTTTCGGGGCACGGATTTAAGTTTGCGCCGGTGCTGGGCAAACGTCTGGTCGATATGCTCGATGGAGAAGTCGATCCTCGATTCGATTTTCTGCGTAATCCCAAATCAGCATGAACAATTGCGAGGGAGATCAGTTGTTTAAGTTACGCAATACCTTGAAGCGATGTCCCCTCGCATAAGCGTGAGAATGTACAAGCCCGACGCGCGAGTTTTGAAGTTGCACATTTGAGACTCAATTTCACATTCTATTCGACAAAACGCTAGTCAATTTGGAATCGCGCAGCGTTTCAATACGAGCCCGACGCGCAAGCGAGGGATGCCGAAATCCTCGAAAATATCCGCTCGCTTGCGCTTCGGGCTAATATTTGTGCAACTTGAAAAAGCGGAAGCGAGGAAATATTCACAGGCTTAGCGATTTCCGTGCTCGCGCTTCGGGCATGTGCTTAAACGCTTCTCGATTTCCAATCAGAGAGCGTTTCTTGAGCAGAATGCGAAGTTCAATAAAAAATCCACAAATTAAAAAGCTGACCCGGCGGATTACTACAGCACTCAACTTCAAGAGCTGATCTGCTCAGTGAATCATTCGAGTACGATTGCAGAATCGCCGACCAGCGGTAAAAATGGTCATAATTCAGCGATTAAACATCAATCAGATACGGAACAGCGATGACGGATATAAGCACAGACGCAGTGGTCATAGGAACTGGCCCCGGTGGCGAGGGCGCCGCCATGCAATTGGCCAAGGCGGGCAAGAACGTTGTCGTGGTCGAGCGTCATAGCCGTATCGGTGGCGGCTGCACTCATTGGGGAACGATCCCCAGCAAGGCACTCAAATTCGCCATCTCTCAGCTGACTGACGCAATCAACAATCCCATTCTGATGGAATGTGGTATCAAACCCAAACCAACGATCGCTCAGTTGACCGCCACGGCGCAAAAGGTCATCTCAGAGCAGGAGGCGATGCGGCGAACGTTCTACTCGCGCAACAACGTCGAACTGATTTCGGGACACGCAAGATTTGAAGACGCCAACACGATTTCTATTGAAGACGGGCCGACGATCAAAACAGAAAACGTTGTGATTGCCGTCGGATCACGGCCCTATCATCCCCCGGATCTTGATTTTGAGCATGAGCGGGTTTTTGATAGCGACACTATTTTAAATCTAGAAAAAAAGCCAATGTCGCTGACCATTTTCGGGGCCGGTGTGATTGGATGTGAGTACGCTTCGATGTTCCGCAACCTGTCGATCAAGATCAATCTGATCAACAGCCGTGGCGTGCTGCTTGATTTTCTCGACAACGAGATCAGCGATGCGCTTTCGTATCACATGCGCGAACGGGGCGTCGTGATTCGTCACAACGAATCGCTAGATCGGGTGGAGACTCTCGATGATGGAGTCATCGTTCATCTCAAAAGTGGTAAACAAGTGAAATCTGACGCGCTACTGTGGGCCGCCGGACGAACGGGAAACACCAACAATCTAGGCCTTGAGACGATTGGAATTGAGCCTGACAGTCGGGGTTACGTCTCGGTCAACAATTGCTATCAAACGGAAGTCGATAATGTTTTTGCCGTCGGCGACGTCGTCGGATTCCCCTCTCTGGCGAGTGCGGCCTATACGCAAGGCCGCGCGGCCGCCATGGCCATTCTCAAGAGCGATAATGCGGCCTGCAAATTGGACGAGATTCCATCAGGCATTTACACAACGCCAGAAATTTCCTGCATCGGAAGAACCGAAGAGCAACTGACCGAAGACAAAGTGCCTTATGAAGTCGGCATCTCCAATTTCAAGCAACTGGCTCGCGCTCAGATCCTCCGACAAAATGTCGGTATGCTGAAGCTGTTATTTCATCGGGAGACGCTGGAGGTCTTGGGCGTACATTGTTTTGGTCCGAATGCTTCTGAGATCGTGCATATTGGCCAAGCCGTCATGTCCAACCCAGCTGTTAATAGTGTGAACTACTTCGTCAACACAACCTTTAACTACCCGACGATGGCCGAGGCCTATCGGGTGGCGGCATTAAACGGAATCAACCGACTGTTTTAGTGCCTAGTCGGCCTGATTGAATTTTGGGTATTAGTTATCCTCGCGCCTTAAAGCGAATCGGCAACCCGAAAATTGAATCAGGATGAATCACTAGGTGGTTCGCGTCTTTTCGATTTTCCAGATAAACGTTCGATGTAAAAAAAGCTGCCTTGCATGACACAAGGCAGCTTTTCACGTTTGAAAACGAACGCTTGACTACTTTTCCAGTGGAGGACGTGGAACGTCATCCAAGGCTGCTGCAGGATCTGAAAGTTCTAGAACTCCTGTCGTTTCAGCAGAGGGATCGGGATAGCTTATCACACCTTCTGTGTCGCTTGGCACGGGCTCGTGCCCCATCATCGGTTCAGCTGGCTCTGGCTCTTTATATTCTTCGGGCTCGTGAACACTCCACTTGTACTCGCAGGTCTTCCCCTTGTATTTTTCCGTCTTCAGCACATTTACGGTCCGCACACGCGATTTTTTCGGAGGGCAGCACTTCTTCCACGGTAGACGAACGGCGGGGATGCAAACTTCATCTTGTTCTATGGCAAAACGTTTCTTGTCTACCTCGACCTTTTTCGTCTTCAGCTCACAGTATTGGCAATCGCACTGTGTCTTTGGCTTGCCGCTTTTGCAAGACAGGCACGATTTCCGCGTTTGGCACGAGGTACACGATTGACAACCCTGAACCGCTGGCCCCGTCGCAACTTCGACTTCCGGTCCGTAGACTGTACTTACGATTGGGTCATCCGCATTAAATGCGACTTCGTGACCCATTCGACGGTTTTTCAGTCCCGCAAGACAACCACCGCAATTCGGTTTTCCGCAGCCGCATACCTGAGCCGACGCTGTGGGGAGCACTGACAAAGTCGAAAACTCGACCGAAGCAAAAATGGCGACTACTCCAAGTAGCCCCGCACCAATTTTCAATCCATTGATCATGATATGTTTACTCGATAATTAGTTTTTATTGATAGACTGAGCGGCGGTCGAGTGAGCGTCGATCAACTCACCCGACATGTTCTCTCGTCGCCCCAGCATGGTTTTGGGTGACGTGTCACTCTAGAAGTCAACCATCCAACGCACTCCGAAGATTTGGTAGTCAGCGTTGTCTGCAATCGGCGAGCGTTCGACTTGTCCAACGATGTAGTTAGCTTGGACACGTGCGTTTGGATTCCACCACCAGTTCACACCCAAGGTAAATGACTCGCCTTTACCGCCGGTGATGTCCTCATCCTGCAAATCAGCATACGAGTACCGAGCAGCGATCTGCCAAGCTCCGAGGCCAGTGCCGCGATTGCCATCTCCGTCTCTAACAGTAAAGAAGTTCTCGAATGGCTTTACGCGTCCCAGCGTACCGGTCTTACGTACCCAAGGAGTATGTTCCCCGGTCAGGAAGTAAGCGGCCTGAATATAGCCACCACCGAAATTGAGATCTCGCCCGACCGTTGGGTTGCGATTGACAAAGGTCTGCAAGTATTCAGCGGTCATCTGGAATGCACCGACGTTGAATACCGTCTCCAAACCAATCAATGAATTCTGTTCAGCTCCATCAATGAAATCAGTGCTCAGGAAACGTGAAGTGGTACGTGATTCTGGACGAGTTCGATAGCGAAGCACGTTGTCCGGGCTACCGCCATCAGGTGTTCCCCAAGATCCAGATACCGCCCAGTGGAAATAACCACGTCCGCCTGAAGACTCGTCGTACCACGCGGTATTGGCCAGACGTCCGGCAATTTCCGACTGATAGTGATTACCTTGCCAACCTGCGCGTGTCTGCGTCAGTTCCTGATTCCATAAACCGTATCGCCAGTTCCAAGCTTGGTCATCAGAGACACCGTTGCTAGAGATACCTAGTCGACGAGCATCTTCATTGAAGGCTTCGACGATAAATGGACGCTCTGTAAACACGTTGTAACGGCTACTGTTCAAGTGATCCAAACCATATGGACGCTTGTGATTACCGATAATCACTGTGTTGAACTTTGGCAGGTTCTTGATCCCGATGAACGCATCGCGATAGCTACTAGCCACGCCACCGGCAAATTCACCTTCGTATTTGTAGAAAACGTTATCGTTCAAGTCGCCTTTGATACCAATCCGCATCCGGCGAAACTCAACACGATCCAAGGGATCCTCGCCCTCCAGCGCCGCAACACCCTCATCGGCGTCTGGGAAGGCCCAGTAGTCCAAGTGAATCCGTCCAAAGAAGGTGGCTTTAGGTTTCTCGTGCCCTGAATGAATAAGACCCGGGATCGTAGAATCAATCTTGTCGATCGACTTTCCCTGTTTTTCGAACCCCTCTTCAAGCTTCTTCAAACGCTTGTCGGCGTCTTCGTAGTCGCCTTCTGAGTCGTCTTCAGCGGCTTTGGCTTTCTTGACTTTCTTGGAAACGTCATTTTCCAACTCACGCAAACGCAAGCTCATCAGCTTGACTTGTTCACGAAGTTCTTCAATCGTCGCTGCTTCGGAGGCAGCCTCGTCGGCTTCGTCGGCTTCGTCGGCTTCCTCAACCGCAAGATCGACGACGCTTTCCTGACTTCCTTCGGAGCCACCCGCTTCTTGGTTGGCGGTACCAAAACTGACGGTAGTGAAATTACCCGAAACGGTTCGATCCGTTGAATAATATTCTTGGGCAGTGGCGGCACCAGCTGTAAGCAAACTAATTAGTGCTACAGCCAAGCTGGTTCGCATCAACATTGCAGAAATCCTTTTCTTTGCGTTGTTGGTAAAATTACTGTGGGCACCATCATTTTCGGTTTTTTCCGCACGGCTGGAACACAAGGCCTTAATGAAATCCTCCTAGATCACAAACATTAACAATGAGAACTGGCACAGGCGTTAAAGTTCCCCACTCCTATCCGACTTAACTGAAACAGCCGTTAAAGTTTTAACCTCACACTTCGGTCAACGAGACCTATCGAAACGAGAAATAAGATCGTTGCCAGTATTCTCTTCCGCATTACCCTCCGGCGGATCGTCAACCCAAGAGTCACTTTTGAGAGTTACTGGGTCAACCGGCAGCGATTTCTCTGATGGCCGCGACCGCGATCTCAACTTGCTCAGCGGTATTGAAATGCCCAATGCTAATCCGCACCAGCCCATCGACATCGGTCCCCAGAGATTGGTGCAACAACGGCGAGCAATGAAAACCAGAGCGCGTTTGAATTTGGAATGAGCTATCGAAAATTCCTGCTATCGTCGCCGAATCGTATCCATCGACCGAAAAAGCAATCACTGGCATCCTGTCCACATTGGGTTCTGGCCCGAAAACTCCCACACCCGCGATCTTGCTTATCACGCAAAGCGCATCAGTGGCCAGCTGTTTGCTGCGTTGAACTCCAGCGCGTCCTTCTGCTGATTCAAGGAACCCAATACCTGCGCCCAACCCTGCGATTGCTGGCACGTTCAGGCTGCCGGCCTCAAGCATTGCCGGCATCGTGGTCGGCTGCCCTTGATCAACGCGCTCGCTGCCGGTTCCACCGAACCTTAGCGGCCTTAGGCGATCAGTCACCGACGGGGCACAATACAGTATTCCCGTTCCCAGCGGGCCTAGCAGTCCCTTATGCCCCGCGCAGGCAAGAAACTGACAATTGATCGATTGGACATCGACCGGTAGGTGCCCCAAAGTCTGCGCGGCGTCCAGCAAAAAAGCCACTTCGCGCGAGGAGCAAATCTCACCGATCTCTCGAGCGGGTTGAATCGTCCCCAGCACGTTGCTGGCATGCGTCACGGCAACGAGCGTGGTTTTCGAAGTAATCGCATCGGCGATAGCGCTCGATTGAACGAAGCCCTCTTCATCGCAATCGACGATGGTCAGTTCGATGACGCCGGCATCTCGCAATTCGATCAACGGGCGTACCACAGAGTTGTGATCTACCGTTGTCGTGATCGCGTGGTCACCCTGCTTCAGGAAACCGAAAATGGCGGTGGACAGCGAATCGGTGCACCCGCTGGTAAACGCGACGCGGCTTGCATCTTCAACACCAATCAGACGGCTGACGCTTTGCCGCGTTTGTTTGATGATCTTTCCTGCCTCAACGCTGCTTGAGTATCCGCCACGCGCCGCAGAAACGCCGACGCTGCGCAGCGTCTCATCGACCGCAAGATAAACCGATTCGGGCTTAGGCCAAGAGGTTGCTGCATTGTCGAGATAAATTCGAGGCATGGAGATCGGTGTTCTTTCGCGATCGAGAAACATTCATTTTAGTCTCAAGCCAGCAAAATTTCGATAGCCCACTCGATCGCGGCAGGATTTCAACCGTTGGCTACGTTGTTTCCTGAAGCACCCAAGGTGTGCTTCAGAGCGGAGTATTTCCAGCAGTGGTGCGGGGGGATTTTTTCTTTCTGACGCAACCCCAACAGCGGGTGATTGCTATCTGGATCGCGCTCGCTTTAGGCAGGCGCGCGTCGATAAACCGACTATCGATTGCGTAACACAAATTCGGTTAAGTCTTATACCCTTTCTCATGCAAGCAAGAAGAGTTGTATGCATTGGCACATTCTATTTTCAAAATTCAGCGTTAGTTTGATGGTTTTAGAAAACACAAATTCCATTTAAGAATTCTTCGTAAGCAAACAGGATAGAGGTCATCTAGTAGGGATCACTCGAACGAATGATGTGTGCGATGTTTTGATTGTTGAGTTCATTGTGAACAATCCAAACGATGCACACGCGTACCCACAGTCTGCTCGCGGCGGCCAGTGCCTAGGAGGCCAAAGGGAAAGTCCTCCCCCCGACCGCAGCAATTTACCGATTTTCATTTTGGAGAAGAGATGAAGTTAAGATACTGGAGTAGTTTATTATTTGGTTCTGCAACCTTCTTGGCAGTTTCCCTCGGGCTCAACACAGTCAACGCTCAGGTGCCTCAAGGTGCAGTTTATGTTCAAACCAATGCGTTAGATGGCAATGAGATCGCGGCGTTCGGCAGAAATTTGAATGGAAGTTTGTTCCACATCGGTGACTACGCCACAGGTGGCCTTGGTTCAACTGAATTTGATGGCGGAGAAGGCCTAGACCCGCTAATTTCTGCTGATTCGGTGATCGCAGTCATGAATGAACAGTTTTTGGTCACCGTCAACGCCGGCAGTGACACGGTAACTTCATTTCGAATTGAGCCCGATTTCTCCCTGACCAAAATTTCAACAGTCGCCAGTGGCGGCGTTGGCCCAAATAGTCTGGCATATAGCAACGGGCGACTCTTTGTCTCCAACATCGACCGCGACGGTTTCGCTCTCGGTGATCCCAGCACTCCTCGTGGCGAGCCTAATGATGAAGGAAACATCACTGGATTTTTCATGAATGAATCGGGCATCCTGACTCCGCTGGCTGATTCAACCATCAATCTAGACAATCGTCCGGCCGACATTGGTTTTTCGGCCGATGGCACAAAGTTGATCGTTACTTCAATCACAGCCGGATCGGCGGCTCTGCCCGGTCCTAATGCGGCCAATTCAGTCGCCGTCTATGAAGTCGATATGGACGGTTCGGTGTTTGGATTAGTAGGTGCGGCAACGGGAACAGAAGTAGGGAACCCCGCAGGCCGAAACCTTGCCAGCGCAATCGACTTCGACACAACCGTTGTCAATGGTCGAGAGTTTGTCGTTGTCACGGAGGCTCGTGAATTCAACTCGGCCGGCGCGCCGCCGGCGCTACCTGCTTTGCAAGCAGGATCAGTTTCCGTCTATGAACTGTTGGCCGATGGAAGTCTTGCTGAAACCGAAGCGGATTTCTCGATTGGTAATCCAGCTGGAAGCCCGTTCGATCCGACGAACCAGCTGACAACCTGCTGGATCGACTTCGCTCCTGATGGTCAAACGTTTTTTGCCAGCAACGCCATCAACGCCACCGTCAGCAGCCTGTACCTGACAGAGGACGGTGAGTTAAACCTACTTGAGGCGACCGCTGCAGCAGGCGTCTCTGGATTTTCCACCGGTGGTACAACTGGGCCAGAAGTATTTGGAACGACCGACGGCTTTATTGACTTGGACGTTTCGGCTGATGGACGCTACCTCTATCAGCTCGAAGGGCTTAGTGGAGAGATCAGCGTCTACGCGATCGAAGGTGGGACATTGAGTTTGATCCAAGAGCTCAGCGGATACCTTCCAGAGATCGACACCCAAGGCTTGGTGGCTGTTTCTGGACCGCCGATCGCAGGGGCCGTCTACACGATGACCAATGGGTTATTGTCCAACGAAGTGGTCGCCTTTGGCATCAACCCCGGGGGGCAGCTTGCATATATCGGTGGCTTCCCCACTGGCGGAGCCGGATCCACTGAATTCGATGGCGGCGAAGGTCTCGATCCGCTGATCTCGGCGGACTCGATTATTGTCACCGAAGACGAGTGCGTGGTTTGCGTCAATGCGGGTAGCGATACGATTTCTTCTTTCACCATTGAGGACGATTTTAGCCTAACTTTGGTCAGCACGATCAACTCCGGTGGAGTTGGTCCAAACAGTTTGGCATACAGCAACGGACGGGTGTTCGTATCGAACATTGACCGAGACGGTTTTGCGTTGGGGAATCCTTCTGTTCCACGTGGCGAGCCAAATGACGAAGGCAACGTTACCGGATTTACTATCAATGCCAACGGCATCTTAGTGCCTATTGCGGGTTCGACCTTCAATTTGGACAACCGTCCAGCTGACCTTGGTTTCTCGGCTGATGGAACGAAGCTGATTGTGACTTCGATCACTGCTGGTTCTGCCGCTCTGCCCGGCCCGGAAGCTGCAAACTCCGTTGTCGTTCTGGACGTTGACAGTGCTGGAGCAATCACCGGCATGGTGGGTTCTGCGACCGGAACACAAGTTGGTAATGCGGCCGGACGCAACCTCGCCAGCGCAATCGACTTTGACACCGCCGTTATTGGCGGACGTGAGTTCGTCGTTGTGACTGAGGCGAGGGAATTCAATGCATTGGGCGCACCTCCAGCACTTCCTGCACTTCAATCGGGTTCGGTATCCGTCTACGAACTGTTGGCCGATGGATCGCTGGTCACCACAGAGGACGACCTTGCTCTGGGCGATCCACTTGGAGGTCCGTTTGATCCGGGCAACCAGTTGACTGCCTGCTGGATTGACTTTGGTAGCGACGGATCGACCTTCTATGTATCCAACGCAATCAACGCATCAATTAGCCGATTGGAATTGCTGAGTGACGGTTCGGTTGTTCTTCTCGAGCAGATTGCTGCCTCGGGCATTTCTGGTTTTGCCAATGGCGGAACAACAGGTCCTGAAGTGTTTGGAACGACTGATGGCTTTATCGATCTTGATGTAACTGATGATGGAAAGTACTTGTACCAACTAGAAGGCCTCAGCGGCGAGATCAGCGCTTATGCGATCAACGCTGACAACAGCCTGTCTTTGGTTCAGGAAGCTGCAGGATTTCTTCCAGAGATTGATACTCAAGGTCTGGTCACATTCCAGCGACATGGGCTTGGCGAAGATTCGGCGATCACTGCAATCGTCAAAGGAGATGTCGACTTGAGCGGCGTTGTCAACTTCGAGGATATCCCGGCATTCATTGCAGTTCTATCATCTGGCAGCTTCCAAGCTGAAGCGGATTGTGATGAGAACGGCGCGGTCGACTTCCAAGATATCCCCGTGTTCATCAGCTTCTTGAGCGGCCAATAATTCGAAAGGTAAAACGGCCAGAATATGCTTCCGGTTTGGTTCCTGTGGGATTTATGTTCAAGGGCATCTGTTGTCTAAGCAACGTCAGTAATCTCCACAGCGCACTAAACCGAAAATCGGAAACCAAGTCCTCAAAGTGGGGGCTTGGTTTTTTATGTTTAACGCTCTACTAAAGCTCAAAAAGAAGAGTAAGCATATTGCTTGCCACTACTGTATTGACGGTTCTCAAACGAAGAGCGTTAGAAGCCTCCGCCACGGAAAGCTATCCCAAACCCAGTTTGGAAAGACTCATTGGACTCTTGCATGGCAGGAGTTATCAAGCGTCTCGCCGATCGATTTATTGACCGGTCAAGATTGCGATGAAGGCTGGGATATCGGCAAAGTCAAGCGTTGCATTTTGATCGCAATCCGCTTCGTTTTGATAACTGCCAGTAGTTAGAAGGTCGATAAATATGGGGATGTCCTCAAACGAGACGGCACCGTCCAAGTTTACATCTCCCAACAGCACAGAAACAACCGTGATAGTGTTAACGATCACAAAATTCGATCCGTCATTGATCAATGGAACGTTGTCAAAAGTTCCGGGATCTTCGGCATCAAGATTAAACGTATCGACGGCTTCAATCGCATCGACGATGTTCATACCTGACACCACGGTGCCAAAAACGGTAAAGCCACCGTTTTGGACATCTAGATTTGCGCTATTGTCGGCGGTATTGAAAAACCACTGGTTGGTCGCACTGTCGGGGTTGCCACCAAGTTTTGCAAAAGCAAGGGTGCCACGAGTGTTAGAAATCCCAAACTCGTTCCGGATCGGGGGCATTGAAGGCACGGAATTGGCGACACCATTTTCAGGAAGATAAAAGCCTCCACCTTGAATGATGAAGTTACTGATAGAGCGATGAAAAAAGGTACCGTCGTAGTTGCTGCCCGCGGGTGCATTCACATACGACAAGAAATTAGCCACCGCGATCGGCGCGTCATTGGGGTGAAGCTGGACTTCGATGTTTCCCACGTTCGTCTCGAACCGAACTGTTTGACCGACGACCTTTGAAGTTAATCCACTGGATCCAAAGGCAACCAAAATGCCAGCGACGACAAAAAACAAAACTTGCTTGAGGTGGTACATGGAAGGACTGTTCAACGAGGAGTTTTGGAGGGGCAGCGATATCATTAGTATAGACGACGTTCCTTTTGGCCAGATAAATTTAGGTCAAAAATCCGCGAAACACACTATCATGCCAGCGTTTAGCGGCCCCAAACAGGAGTTGGGATCGCGAATTGCCGATCAGATTACAACGCAGTTTCTGACTCGGGCGCTTGCAGTGGTTAGTTGAACTACAAAACGGTCGTAGCAAGGTTAAAACTCGAGGGCACTTCAAAATCATCGTGGCTCGACTCTCCGAGTCGTAGTAGCACTAAAAACGACTCAGAGAGTCGTCCTACATTATGCTACTCGCGAATTTTTCCGTTCCTACAAACTCGACATCTTATGGCATCGTCGCCGCCGCAAGTTGAACAGCGTTCGTAGGATCGTACCCATCGATAAAATTTCTTTCCCGTGTTGGGATCAATTCTTGCCAACACCTGCTTGCGATCTTGAACCTGACCACGTTTGCAGAATTGGTTGGTACACCTACAGACTGCAGTTCCATTGCAATGCGGGCACCAGTCATCTGGGTACAGCCGGTTCTCCTTCAACGTCGCAAACTCTTTGATAATATCTCGTCGCGGTTCTGGCCGCAGAACGTCGTAAGCGCTGCGAGATCGATTTTCGAATCGCTCGGTAGGAGATTTCCACGACTTGACCAACAATACAGAATCCCGAACGTTGGCCGTAAGAATCTGACGACTGGGCAAAGCTTCTTCCAAAGGCGTCAGAAAATTAAACTCACTATCGTACGCCTTCAAAAATTCGATCAGCGGCTGAGCTTTTACCACCACACCACGATCGTGATACATCCTTGCACCGCTGGAAAGTTTCTCAAGGTTTGTCACCGCAAACGCGACGCCAACGACGTTACCATACCGATCTACACACGGACCACCGCTGTTACCGTTTTCCAGTTGAGCAGAAACGTAGTACCAAGGCCGTTCGTTGTCAATCGAACGCACTGATCCGCCAGAAGCAAGAATGTGCTCTCCCTTCTCGAACGCGCGTGGGAACCCCAACACGGTAACCTCTTCGTCCTCAACGACCTCTTCACTGTAAATTGGCAAAGGCCGGCCGCCGATGGGTTTATCCAGCTTGATCAGCGCGAGGTCTTCTTCGAGAACAGGTGAACGCTTGACGATCGATCCACCAACCAAGGTACGTTTTCCGTCATCGGTCACTTGAACGATCGTGTAAGAAAGATTGTTTGTTTTCGATTCAATAACATGTCGATTGGTTACCAGAAGCCGAGGCGACACTAGAAAACCGGTACCCTGTAAATGTTCGGTATACCCTTTGTCTCGCAACTGTTTTTCAGTTTGAAAGACGCTTCCACTCAATGCAGTAAACTTCTCGCCAGTTGCCAACAGCGCTTCACCATTCTCCAGCTGTTGAATTTGGTCAAGCGAATAAGGCAAATCCCATTCCAACAGATAGAGAAAGAGACGGGGCACTTCGAAGCCAGGATTCTCTGGAGGGGTCGTTGCAAGAATTGACACGATTTTCTTACGTCCTGCCTTTGTCAATGAGATTCCATGCCGAACATCACCTGCCAGATCTAATGCCAGCGTGGCATTGTGGTAAGTGCAAAATGGAATCGAGTCCAACTCGCCCGCCTTTCCGGCAAGAAAACTGGCTCCTTTGTCAGCTGCGCCGCTCTTAAAAGCGCATACGGCAATATTATTGCGAACTGCCGCGGCGGTCATTTTATGGAAACTTGTACCCAAAACCTCTTGCCCGGCCTTAATCGACTTCTCCGCCAACTTGAAGTACTTGACCCCATTTTTATAGTCTGATTTTCCAGACGCATAAGCCAATCCGATCATCGCAGACGCATACGGTGCGTCCGGATGCATCTCGTGAATCTGCAGCAAGATCTCCAAAACGGCAGTCGGACTCTCTCGATACCGCTCAAGATGAGGCGCGACAAGTTTGTATTGCTGCTGCTCGCGCTGAAAAATGGCCAGAGCTTTGACATGCTTCCGGTCAGCATCGGCCAATTTCGCGATCGGAACATTTTTCATCCCGTTCGCCGTTTTCAGAACAATGTGGCGTTTCTGGATTTGCTGGAGGACACCAGTCGTTTTAAATTTGCCACTCTTATCAGACCACTCGCGTTCGGTTTTCGGCAGTTGAGCGGATACTTGCGAAGAAAAGACAAACAGCAACAAGCACAGAAGGTATTGCAGACGCATCGGTAACCCTAAATTGTTGCGCCAGCTTTGAACAGTCAGATACACCGAAGGTATTGAAGAGGCGCTAGTAGACAGGAAGTGTGACGTAAGTTTTAACAAAGCCACGGTGCAGAAGCAAATAAATTCCGACACCGCGACCAAACAACTTCTTGCATATAATCGCTAAAATCAAATAGGTTTTTCACGCTTATTCTTGTTCAACGGTTTCTGCTTCCACAGCCTCGGGCTTTTCCTTCTTCTCGGGCTCCTTTTCCTTCTTCTTTTTGGGATCCTCAACTCGGAAAAATTCGCGAGAGGAACGCATACTGGCTCGCCTCTCCAGCGCTTTCAAACGTGAAGACCATACCGATTCGTCAGACCACTCTGATGAATCCTTCATGCGACCAATGCAGTCCTTTTGAAATTCGCGATCTCGATCAGCATGCAAAATCAGGAGATAAAACTCTACCGCTGACCGCTGGCCAATTTGCGAAGGATCCGGGAAACCAAATTTGGAAATCTGCTTCTTCAACCATTTCAGATTATTCTCGTCTACATCCGAAGCCCTTTTCGCCAATCGAAAATACTCTTTCTCGTCTTTGGGTTCGGCACCCGGCTTACGGGATTCTTGATTGAAATCGATGAGGGCATATCTAACTCCCTGATCCTTCACAACGCGCTTCGCCAAATCCTTTTGAAATCTAGCCAATGCTTTATCGCCATCCACTCGCTGTCCACTAGCAAGATCAGACGCGATCAACAGTGAAATAGCGGCAGAAGAAATGAACACGATGGTGTGGAAAAGTCTGAACAACCGCATAAGAACACCCGAGCATTTGCCTGCAGTATGCCAGCCCCTGCCGACAAACTGAGAAGATTGAAGCAACGTTGAAAGAGAAGACTTTTTTCAGCATCGTACCAGAGCCACGGTCGCAGAACAAATAAAACGCGCGGGTGTTCTAGCAATTAAAAAACGCTAAGGCGAGTAAGTCTATCTTTCTGTCAAAATGGGATTGCGGCTGCGATTTTATGCGATCGCTCTATCTTTCACTTTTCACGGTCGCTTCCACGTCTTAAGAAAATTTTCTCTTCGTTTGGCAGGCACCCGAGGAGAAAATCGCTTTCGGCCGGAACTATCTTGCCACCCCCATCACTAAACACCAAGAAATCGAACGAGCCGCTGGCCTTATCGATTGCTTTGAGATTGGGGAAAACGTAGGAGACATCGTGTTGTAAGTGATCGCCGTAAAAGGGAAACAAGTAGTGATTCCCCGAAAGTGCGAGCGTCACCTTCGCCTTTGCTGAAACTTGGTTTTCATAGGCCCTGATCACATCTGCCAACGCTGGGGTGTTCCTAGTAAGCTGATCAACGCGGTCCATCGCAAAGATAGATTGCTGCTGATTCTTTTCAACAAGAAAGCTGTTGGTGCGGTACAAGAGAGCTCTGCCAGAGGTTAGACAAATAGCGATGGTTGCGAGCATCAAAAATGTCTGCCCAACGCGATTGCTTAACAGAGCTTTGATCGTGAAAGCCACTGGCACTACTACCATTGGTGTGGCCCACGTGAAATATCTCCCGCGCCACGGATCGTATTGTGCATAACCTTGGCAAAGCAAGAAAACGAGAAACGCCAACGCGCACGCAAACGCCATCCTGTTTCGTTCAAAGGCGCAGATCGAGTAGAGAACAGATGGCCATATTAACAGGACGCTCGCGATGCCCCACCATGAATAGTCCTCGTGATTTCGGTATGGTCGAGTTAAGAAAAACTTGCGTTTGCTATGATCGTTCGCCTCAAGGTCTACCTCAATATTTTTGAGCGCACTTGCCAAGGTTGTGATGACACCATCTCGCCATTTGTCGATTTTACCACCCTGCTTCATTCCTTCGAAGGAAGTCGAATCAATCAAGTATCGCAACGCGTTTTTCCCGGACTCTTCCAGTTGTTCTTGGGGCGTTAGTCCGACTAAAGTATGACCGGTTCGCACATGCTCAACGCCAAGCACATGCCCATAGCGGAAAATGTTTTGGACATACCCAGTGGGAAGGGCCGCTGTCACCGCAATTAGAACGCTTGACGCGACTAAGACGAACGGAATGAATATCGATTCATGATGTCGCACGCGGCGCGACAGGATGGTCGCCGCTGCGATAACCAAAAAGGCAGGAATCCACAGCGCGACGGATGCCTTGATTCCAATGCAAATAAACAGTGGCACGGCAAGCAAGCTTAAATATCGTCTCGAACCGGATTGATACCACGCCGACAAAAAATAGATTGCGGTGCCGCTTTGGACTGCAACCACAAGATCGTTTTGCGTGGTGGTTGCCATCAGCATCGAGTTAACCAACAACAGCGATAGCATCGCGGTGACCGAAGCGATCTGGCGACTTTTTTGCAAGTTAAACACGATGCCCCATACGCAAACAGCAGACATGATCCATGCCGACAGATTCACCAATTGCGTGGCGTTCTCTCCGCCCAGCTTCCAAGCGCAAGCCAAAAGAACAGGGTGATTCCTCGGATGGCTTACTTGCGCCCACATATTGGTCGGATACCATTTGAGGTTTCCTTGTTGAAGGAAATGGGCCGTCCGTGCTAGATGGCAGGTGTGACTGTCGATATTGTGCGGAGCTGTAAAAATGGCAGTCAGTAGATTTGCGATGAAAACCAATGTCACGGTGATCCCCAGTACAATTACCAACGGGTAATGTTTGGGTTCTTCGACTTCCACTTGCCCAGCTTCTGTCATGTCAACATCGACTCTTGGATCTCCTTCTGTATTTTTTCGATTTGACTTCCACCATGCAAACCAACCAGCCAACAGCGTCAACCCTACAGAAGCGGCCAACCATTGGTTGGCATCGTTTAAATGCCCCAAAGCAGAGACTACATAGCCGCACAATAAGACTTGTAGTACGAAAAACAAATAACCGACGATTAATCGTTCTGCAAGCAGCTTTCGGCTGATTGAGATGCTCAGATACACGCTGCCGATCAGCAACAATATCAGCGCAAGAAACATGGCTGCATCCATGGGGCCCTGAACCTCGACGTTCGGTGATTCGTTAGAAAAGTATTAAGCAGCTTGCTTGCGACGCGAGCGTTGGAGCAGTTCAGATTTCTGCTGCATGCTATTTTCAACATCTTCGATCCAAGAAGATACCAGCTCAATTTCTTTTCCCGGAAAGACATCAGCTTGAGCAAGAGCTTCGTAACAAGCATATAGATTGTTCGCTACATTTTCTTGCCCTTTTGCGAGGCAAAGTGATGCCAGCAGGTCGGTGATTTCCTGATTTTGAAGGTACCCTGTAATCTCACCTTTGAAATCGGTCATCAAGTTATGGACGTTCCGGTGCTGTATCGTGTCTGGTCCATGAAATACTACGCCGACCTCTAACTCCCACAGACAGCGTTGAGCGACGAAACTTCGCCAAATATCGGTTGCCCTGAATTCACAATTGCTTGGCAGGTACAGCAGTGGATATGCCTCCGGACGCCACCAAGTATTCTGAGAGTTGAAGGGACACCACGTGCCGGGTTGGATCATCAAGCTTTTTCCAGCCTGAAAATAAACTTCGTGTCCAAACACCAGCCGCCAAACCGCATCGACATCTGGTGAGAGATCAATCATGCCTTGCTGAATTGGCGCATCGACAATTTTCTCAGCACTGATGGTACCGACGCTTTTGTGTATTTCGTCCAATGGCATGCCTCTTGGCCATATTTGTTCGTCGGTGAAGAATCGAAATACATTCGCCCACTTGTCCCCTTGGACGACGGAAACGTTTTGCGTACGAGATCGGGATTTCCATGACTTGGTGGGCATGGTGTCGTCATCTGTTTCGTAAATGGCATCCGCGCCGCTACTGATGGCTGACAAGAACCCCAGATTCTTCCGCGAGTAATGGTTCTCAGGAAGTTCGTTCGCCAACCTAAATCCAGTTGCCGACTGCTCTGACATCGGAAGAAAGTTCACCAACGATAGCGGATACGAAACCGGACCTTTCCGATCACCAACAACAACCAATTCATCCAACTGCTTTCCGCAAAAGGAATGGAGATGGCGAACACAATCCGTTGGTGGAGCGATTGTCGTCAGAACGCCTACGACGTTTTCGTTTGAACTCATGGTATTCCTTTTCTTAAGCGGCGTTGCTGCGGACCTCGCGCGCCATAGTGACAAGATTCCGGACAGACTCCCAAATTACAGTACGATTGACACTGTCACTAGGACTTTCATAAACGATTGGGATCTCGTGACAGCGATGATGCCTGAGTAAGCATTTGATTTCTGTTTGAAAGAAATGTGCTCGGCTCCTGACGCCTCGGTCAACAACCTCTTGTAGCGAATCCCGACGAAAACACTGAAATCCACCAGTCATATCCTTGAGCTTGGTGCCAAGCATCAGATTGGAGACAACGGTTCCCGTTCGGCTAATTAGGCGGCGCGAGAAGCTTCCTCTGTGGGCCCCCTCGGCATCAAACCTACAGCCGCCAATGTAGTCGAATTCGTCTTTACTGATTGCCTGTCTAAATTTTGGAATGTCTTCTGGCGAATGACTCATTCCACCGTCCATTTCCAATATCCAGTCGGCACCTACCTCCAGCGCGGATCGGTATCCTGCGAAATAGGCATCGACCACGCATTTGTTTTCCGGTGCCCATACACATTTGACCCGAGAATCTAGCCGAGCATGTTGATCGACGATTTCACGGGTCCGGTCTTTAGAAGCCCTATCGAGAACGCAAAAGAAATGATCTTGGTCCTCGAGTTGCTGTGTTACGCGATCAAGAAAGGCCGCGATGGTCCTTTCTTCATTCGCCAGCGGTGTGACGACCGCTAATGTGTACTTTTTCTGAGGTTCGTTCATGCAATGCTGGCATACGCTGGCTGTGTGCTGCAACGCGACGCCAATCGCAACCTGTCGTGAATTTGTGGGTTCGAGGATGCAGAGGTTCCATCCTTTTCAAACCGATAGCTACAGAACAAAAGAAGAGCCCGCAATAGGAAAAATCCCAAGGCGTCTGCCGTGCGCCCATTTCGCAACTTGAAAGCTACAGAAAAAACCGAACATTCAATGCCAAGTAATAGCGAACGTGGTATTTTGAGGGCGTTCGTTTAAGCCGCTAGCGTCCCAACACCACGCGGCCTTCTACGGAGATCTTACCTCCAGCGATCCGATCGATGACTTCCGGATACAGTTCGCATTCTGCTGCGAATACACGTGCGGCAAGTGTTTGCGCGTCGTCACCATCAACGACAGCAACGCTGCGCTGCGCAATGATCGGGCCGTGGTCATACTCATCATCGACAAAATGCACCGTGCATCCGGTCAGCTTACAACCGTAATCCAACACCGCCTGATGTACACGCAAGCCGTAATTACCTTTGCCGCAAAACGATGGAATTAGACTTGGATGGATATTGATGATGCGGTTTTCAAATTCCTTCGACACAGCCAGACGCCGCAAGAACCCGCCCATCACCAACAAATCCGGCGTCGATGGTCGAATCACGTCGTAGATTGCCGCACTGAAGTCGGCTGTCGAATCCGATGCGCGATGGTCAACCACAAAGGTCTCTATCCCGGCCTCTTGCGCGAACGCCAATCCACCTGCATCGGCTTTATTGGAAACCACACTGGTGATCTCCCACGGGCAAGCCTCGTTAGCCCGTCGGTACTCGATCAAGTTTTTAAGCGTGGTGCCGCCGCCAGAGATGAATACGGATACGGAAAACAAGTCACGCTCCTCCAGAGGTGTGGCCAGCAACTTCGATGTCCAATTGAATCTTCAGTTCGCCAATCTCTTTTTCGACGCCCCCACCATCAGCGGATGTATCCAACAACTGTGCGGTCAGCGTTTCGCTGGTGATGTATTCCTTGTTCTCTTGGATGGCTTGCTTCAGGTCGTCCGAATCGGTTTGGACCGTTAACACAATTCGATCCGTACGTTCCAAGTCTCGTTCCTTGCGGTAATCTTGAATCAGACGCACCAAATCACGCGCCAACCCGCCTCGAATTAACTCAGGAGTTAGCTCCGTTGCCAACACAACAACCGCTTCGGTTCCTTGCGACGCGGCCCAACCTTCGTTGGCCTTCAAGCGTACTTCAACATCATCGGCCGTCAGTTCAATGGATTCACCTTCCACTTCCAACGTTGCTGTACCTGATAAAGAAAGCGACTCCAACATCGCCTTGCCATCGGCGGCACCAAAGGCCGCTTTGACTTTCGGCATCAACTTACCGACTCGCGGGCCAAGCAGTTTGAAATTCGGCACAACTTGATAGGTCACAAAATCACCGGCGTCAGTCGTATAGGAGATTTCTTGAACGTTCAGCTCCTTCTTCAACAGCGCGTCGTGCGTCTCCAACCAAGCTTGATCGGTGGGGTCATTTAACACGACCGTCATCCCCGAGAGCGGCTGACGAACTTTCAGTTTCTCATTCATCCTCGCCGAAAGTCCCAGCGAGGCTATCTCACGAAGCAAATTCATCTGACGCGATAGCGCTTCATCGATCTTGCTCTCATCAGGATGCGGGTAATCGCACAAGTGAACGCTGTTGATCGTATTGGCGTCGGCACCAAAAGCACCGGTCAAATTCTGCCAAATCGATTCTGTAACGAACGGTACGAACGGCGCAGCAAGTTTACATGTCGCCGCCAAACATTCCAGCAACGTCCAATACGCGTCAAGTTTATCGGTATCCTCTTTGTCCTCAGCCCAGAATCGATCGCGACTGCGTCTGACATACCAGTTACTCAAACTATCGACGAAGGCGCTTAACGTGGTGCATGCCACATAGTTATCGTAATTATCCATGCGCTCGACGATCGTCTTGGTCGTTCGGTTGAGCTCGCTGATGATCCAGCGATCGAGTTCGCTACGCTGTTCTACTGGACGATAGCCTTTTCCGGAGCCGAGTGATTCGGCGGAAAGTTGCTGCGGATTGGACACCGATGATGGGTCGAAGCCATCGATATTGGCATACTGGACGAAGAAGCTATACACATTCCACAAACGCAGCAAAAACTGAGGAATGCTCTCCTTGATTGCGCGGCTGCTGTAGATGATTGACGTCCATGGCGGTTGGTTGGCAAAGAAATACCAGCGCAACGCATCTGCACCGAACGTGTCAAAGATCTCATTCGGGGCGCTGTAGTTCCGCAGACGCTTGGACATCTTCTCAGTTTTGCGTTGGACCTTGCCACCACACTTTTCGCATTTTTTAACTGTCGACATGTGACGATGTTGGCACTTCACGCAAACATGCCCTTCGGCCAACATCAACCCAAGCACGATGCAGTTTTCAAATGGATGTGGCAGCTTGACTTCTGGATCGTCGCTGAACAGCAGCGTGCTGATCGCCAATTGACTGTAGAACCAACCGCGCGTCTGATCGAGTGCCTCGCTGATGAAGTCCGCCGGAAACTGCTGCTTGAAGTCTTCTTCGCCTTGATGCGGATAACCCCATTGAGCAAACGGCATCGCACCGCTGTCGTACCAGCAGTCGATCACTTCGGAGACGCGGTTCATCCGCGCACCGGACTCGAACGGCGAATCGTAAGTGATCGCATCGATGTAGGGTTTGTGAACTTTGAGGTCGTCGACCAGATCCGGATTCGCAGCTTTGGCTTTGTCCCAAACTTCCGTGCCCGTCAGGCCCGGTTTGGCCAGCAGTTCATCGTAAGAGCCGACCGCTTCCATCTGGCCGGTTGATTGGCAAACCCAAATCGGTAGCGGTGTGCCCCAGTAGCGTTCGCGCGACAGCGCCCAATCAACATTCGAGCCCAAGAAATTCCCGAACCGGCCGTCCTTGATGTGTTCTGGCAACCAATTGATTTCTTGGTTGTTGGCCAGCATTTTGTCCTTGTACTCGGTCGTTTTGACGAACCAGCTGCGCCTCGGATACTGAATCAACGGATCTTCATCGGCCCGCCAACAGAACGGATACTCGTGTTCGTATTGTTCCAAGAGGTAAAGCTTGTTCTCTTCTTTCAGCTTCTTCGTGAGCGCTTTGTCGGCATCCTTGACCCACTGTCCCTCAAAATCGGGAACCTCATTGGTGAACTTTCCGTTAGGACCAACAGGGCAAATCAAGTCAGGGCCTTGGCCGGGCTCGAAACGCGCTTGTTCGGAAACCAACAATTCATAATCGACCTCACCGAAGGCAGGTGCTTCATGAACGGCTCCTGTTCCGCTGTCGGTGGTCACAAAATCAGCCGAAGTGATCCGCCAAGCGAGCGGTTCAGTTTCACCGGACTTCAATTTCCCTGTTTTCTCGCCATCGGTTTTGTAAAAATAATCGAACGGAGGTTGATAGCGCAGACCAACCAATTCCTTACCTGAGCAAGTTGACTTGACTTCCAGCTCGCGCTTCATCTTGGTAGCGATTTTCTCGACGAGGTCTGCGGCAAAGACCAAGTAATGATCTTGTTCGGCATCGTAGACCGTCGCGTACTGGATATCTTCGTTGACCGCAGCAAACTGATTGCTCGGAAGCGTCCAAGGGGTGGTCGTCCAAACCAACAGGCTCGTGTTCTCGCGATCGAGCAGTGGAAATTTCACGTAGACACTGGGATCTTTTACCGTTCGGTAGCCTTGGCCAACCTCGCCAGCGCTTAGCGCGGTACCACCTTGAGCCCACCACCAGATAATTTTATGTCCTTGATACAGCAACCCTCGATCAAAGAAACTTTTCAGTGACCACCAAACCGATTCGACATAGCTTTGGTGGTACGTGACATAGGCTTTGTTCAAGTCAACCCAGAACCCCAACCGCTCGGTCAGCTGTTCCCACTGCTGCATGTACTGCCAGACGGAGGACTGGCATTTCTGGATAAAGGGTTCAACTCCATAGGCCTCGATGTCTTCTTTGGAGTGGATGCCGAGCTCTTTACAAACTTCGACTTCCACTGGCAGTCCATGCGTGTCCCAACCCGCCTTACGTTCGCACAAAAAACCTTGCATCGTTTTGTAGCGCGGGAATAGATCCTTGATGGCGCGCGTCAGGCAGTGCCCCGGGTGAGGTTTGCCATTAGCGGTCGGCGGGCCCTCAAAAAACACGTAACGCTGCTGGTCTGAGCGTTGTTCGAGTGAGCGTTTGTAGATGTCGTTCTTTTTCCAAAATTCAAGAATCGATTGTTCTTGTTCTGGAAAATTAACGTTGTTGGAGGCCGCTTGGAAAGAGCCTTGTTCCTTCTCAGGCATAGAATCGCTCGAATGTTCAATCGAAAAATGTTAATCGCCGACGGCGGGTCTGCTGAAGAAAACTGGAAACCGGTATGTACCAACCGGAAGCAATAATATCCCTCAAAAGGGAGTTTCTGTAAATCAGGTACGCCTCAACGCAAACAACCGCTCTTATAGAGAGCGGTTGTTGATCGGTTAGGTTCGGGACCAGATTTAGCATGCTCCTGCGCTGGCGACCTGCAAAAACTCCCGTTACTTCTTGCGAGCAGGTTTCTTGACCGGTTTTTTACCCGCATTGGCTTTCGCCTTCGCTTTGGCTTCGACCACTGCTTTGATGCCGGGCTTCTTTACCGAAGCACCCTTTTTGTCGGGGGGAATCGGCTTGCCGTTGGCATCTTTTGCGACCGGAACAGGCGCCGGTTTCTCGCGCGTGGGATCGGTTAGGTGGCCAAAGGTATTATCGAACTCCTTGCCGTACTGATCGTCCGCTAGATCGTATTCGCCCACGATTTCTTCTTCGAAATCGTCGTCGAAGTCCTCATCGAAATCATCCTCGTCGAATTCGTCGACGATATCGATGTCAAGTCCATCGCTTTCCACTTCGGATAGCAAGCCGTCATCAGTATCGCCCGGTTCGCCCGAAATCAAAGTATCGTCATCGTCTAGCGGGGTGTCGTCGATTGACATCAGATTTTTACTCTCCAAGGACCTGAAAAATCGAAAGTTTATCCAGCCGGAATTTTACTCAGAAACTTAAACAAGACGATAGCTGAACAGGAAACATTTGCGAATCGGCCACAAAAAAAACGCCCCAACCAGATCTAGAGGGCAAAAGATTCTCAGGACATGAACATGATCGGATCGCAAAAACAAACCCCGCCGTTAGTTCAGCCTTACGAGTGTTTGAAACCCGAACCGGTGGGCAAGCCCGGTTTGCAAGAAACCGAATCCCCATTGAAATCCTCGGGGACACCTATTTTCGCTTCCTTGAAAACTGATCGCAGCTGAAGTCACGAGCCTTTACACCTCCCGGAGAGGAAATTCTCCAAGCCCTTGCAAGATCGCTACGAGACCATCTAAGTCGTATACTCAGAATTGAAACGGACGTAATCAACCGTTAAATCGCTGGTCCAGTGCCTAGACTTGCCGGCGCCTGATCCCACCGACAGTTCAATCTGGGTCTCAAAATTGTCCCCGATCGATTTGCTGACTTCAGCCGCATCAAACGCAACGGGCTGGCCAGCCGAAAACAACTCAAATCCATTGAGCACGAGATTGATTTCATTGGATTGTAGATCGACTCCTGCATAGCCGACCGCTGAAACAATTCTGCCCCAGTTTGGATCGTTGCCGGTGACCGCTGTTTTTACCAGTGCGCTTGCGGCGACGGTGCGAGCAATTTGATCAGCCGCATCATCGCTTTGGGCCCCCGTCACATCAATTTGAATCAGATGACTTGCGCCCTCGCCGTCGGCGGGGATCATTTTTGCCAGTTCAATGCACACGTCGGTAACGGCCGCCGATAATTGTTGAATGTCGGTAGCTGAACTGATTTGCGATCCAGCCTTTCCACTGGCCATGAGCAACACCGCGTCGTTGGTACTCATGTGCCCTTCAACGCTGATGCGATTGAAGGACGCCGCCGTTGCAGCGTCGAGTATTGCCTGCGCAACCTTGGGAGTAATTTGGGCGTCAGTCATCACGACGCCCAACATCGTCGCCATGCGTGGCCCAATCATTCCGGCTCCTTTGGCCATCGCGGCGATGGTTACCGTCTCGCCGTCGATGGCAACCGTCGCTTGAGCAGTTTTGGGAGATTTGTCCGTCGTGGTGATGGCCTCAGATGCTGCACAAAAATTGGCCTCGCCATCAGCAAGGCTAGTGGCAGCGTCCTGAATGCCTTTTTCAATTTTCTCCATAGGCAACTGCACACCAATAACGCCAGTGGACAATACGGCAACTTGCTCCGCTGTCACGCCCAACGCGGCACTGGTGGCCTCGGCCATTTGTCGGTTGTTGGCAATGCCTTCGTCGCCAGTGCAAGCGTTGGCATTGCCCGAGTTGACGACAACCGCACGGAACTGGTCGCTGGGGGTGATGGTGACATTCCAATCAATGCTGGAGGCGCGCACGATGTTTTGCGTGTAGACGCCGGCGACGGTCGCTCCATCGTCGCTGACGATTAAGGCGATGTCTTTGTTGCCTGATGCTTTTATTCCAGCAGCGACACCGGAATAGCGAAAACCTTTTGGTAAATTCATGTTGGCTGTCTGACTTATTGGTCGTAATGATTTGGCAGAAAAACGCTTTAGAGGATCCCCAGTGTCTCATCGAAACCAGACATGACATTAAAGTTCTGAACGGCGGCCCCGGAGGCACCTTTTATCAGATTGTCCAAAGCGCTTGTGATTACGATGTTGTCCCCGCATCTGCTGGCCGACACATCGCAAAAATTTGTGTTGCTGACATGCTTGGTCATTACCGGCCTCGCGGTCACGCGCACAAACGGCTGGCCCTTATAGAAATCGTTCCAGCAATCCATTACATCGTCGATACTCCCGCTGTCGGCAGGCGAAACATAGATCGTTGACAGAATGCCCCGGTCCATTGGCGTCAAATGAGGCGTAAAGACGACGTCGGTTTCACTTCCGCAGTAACGTTTAATGATCTGGTTAATCTCTGGCATGTGCCGATGCGTGCCGATACCGTAAGCCGAAATGGACTCGTTACACTCGGGATAATGAAATTTCAGATTGGCCTTGCGCCCCGCACCTGAGATGCCGGTCTTAGAATCCACGATGATCGGCGCGGCCTTGATTAGGCCAGACTTCAGAAGCGGAACCAGTGGAATCAATGCTGAAGAAGGGAAGCAACCCGGGTTGGCAACCAAATCCGCACCGGTGATCGATTCACGAAACAGTTCCGGAATGCCATACGCCGTTTTCCCGACGCGATTTGGATCGGGGTGCGTGACGTTGTACCAAGTTTCGAAGGTCGAAACGTCGTTCAATCGATAATCAGCACTGAAATCAACAACCTTCAATCCATTGTCAATTAACTGCCCAACAATCTCAGCCGACGCGGCATGAGGAAGGCAACAGAACGCAAAATCAACTTCGTCGCAAAATCTAGCCACATCTAGGGGAGAAAAATTCAGGTCCAACTGATCTCTGAACAGTGGATGTACTTCAGAAACGTGGGGCCGCTGCGGATCACGTGAAGTAAGGCTGGTAAGGGTTACCTCGGGATGCCTGAGCAAAATTTTTATCAGCTCAAGCGCCGTGTAGCCGGTCGCACCGACAATGCCAACTCGTATCATCGCGAATGTCTCAAGTAAAAAACGACTCGAAAGGGTGAAGCGGCGAAGGAACGAAATTGCCCTAACCACAGCGGGGCACTACCCCCAAGAAGAACTATTGGAGACGAAAAGGTTCACCCTGAAAAGGTTCGTCCGTTACGAGTGTCAGCCTAAATTGGTTTTCGCTACTTTTGCCGCTTTCGAGGCAATCATTTTGAGGTGGACTGGGCGAGTTTGATTCTATGCCCATCCATATCGAAAAACACCTGAAACGGGATCTTAAGCCCATTTAGTTTTTCAATAATCTTGATGTAGTCGTCGCTGGTCTCTTTCTGCAGCGTGGCAAGCGTCGTGGCCTTGTTCGCCTTGCTGGAAATGTCGCTATAGTCACCTTGATCCTTGAGATTGGGGAAGATCTTGACCACGCCACTCTTGTTCTTGGCTTGTGCGATGACCGCTTGATAACGTTCCGCATCGGCTTTGCGTGCCGCCAATATATCGGCAAGCTGCAGGAAATCACTTTGCTTCTTTAAAGGTCGCGGCGTCCCATCGCCTCCCACCGCATACATCTGTGCTGTCATCCGAAGCTTTGATCGAACGTCTGCGCCGACCTCGACAAAAAAGAACCTCAAATCCTTTTTCTCCCGAAAATAGATCAATCCCGGAACCTTTTTTGTGACTTCTCGGGGAGAGTAAAACACTTTTCCTTTTACATGATTTCCCTGCTCCCTCTCCTCAACCTTAAGGGGATCCAGCTCGATGCGAACCACCTGTGGGTTTGGTAGCCAAGCAAGATCAATGTCCGTCTTCACGGACGTTCTTCCAGAAGGAAAAGCAAAACTCTGAATCTCAACGGGCTTACGAAATCCAATCCAACGAAAATCTTTCCCGGCGCTCAACCTGATTTTACAGTTCCGTATGTAGTTGGCGTCGTCAAACTTCTCTGCCGTCGGGAGCCAACGAAACGTAACCTCCGAAGGAGTTTTCTGGATTTGAGCCACCGGCAACGGGTCGTCACGCTTTCGACGCTGCATACGAATATCCCAAAGCTGTTTATCAGTCGCCGAACGTTTGAGGTCGTACACAAACTTGTGTTTACAAATCTCTGGACCAGCCAAAAGTTCGAGCCCCATCAAGAATTTTTTGTCGATCGCAAGGTCGGCAATCTTCAGGTCGCTGGTTTCTGACGAGGGAGGTAAGTCAACCATTTCTGGAAGGTCTTCAAAGGACTTAACTTTGCCCGTTGCAGACTTCTTCTTCGCTGGTTTGGCTACAGGTTTAGCCGTCGCCGGCTGGGCAGGTTTGTCTTTTGTTTGTGGAGCTTTTGTAACCGCCACGGTTTGCGTTTCTTTAGGATTTTCAGTCACCGGGTTGCTGGCCACGGCCGCTGCCGCAGCCTCTCTTTCCACTTGCTTCCTCTTGGCTATTGTCGCCGCGTTCGATTCGGCGATCGATTCGGCGGTCGGCTTGGTCACCGGAGATTTATTTTCCGCAGCATTGCGTTTGGCATACATCTCCTCAAACTTGCGTTTGGTTGCATCGGGGTCGAGCGCGTCTTTAGGTCGAGCAGCGGACAGCAATCCATCACCGGCGGCCAGTTTCTCCAATTTGAATTCAGTTGGCTTTTGGATCGGTTTGGGCGAAACATTTTTTTCTCCGGCGGAAGTGGCCAAAGACGCTGGATTCATTCGCTCGCGATCCTTTTTTGACACCGCGTTGCCAGCGGCATCTCCGGCGGCAGAGGGGAGCGTCAACGAATAACCAGCAACACCGATTCCCCCAAAAAGCGTCAGCGCGGTAGCAGCGATCGCTGCGAGCGATAACACGCGTTTCTCGTTCCACATCTTTGAGAGAAAGCCAGCAGGTTCGGCCTCCGGTTGAGGAGCTGGATCCGCTTTCTTCTTCTTTGTCAGCTTCGTAACCGGCAGTCCCCCAACCGGCGTATCAAAATCACCCGATTGAGCCGATGCTGAATTGACCGGTTGAGCCATCGAAAGATTGTTGGCACCACCGGCGGCAGTGGCTCCCTGCACTCCGCTCGCCTCCACCGGAGAGGCAATGGGCGTTTTGGGAGCATACTTCGCCAACCACTGAGCCAACTTCAATTGCATCTTCTCAAGGTCGTCACCCTCGGCGGAAGCCAGCGCACCCACGACTTTCACCAACGCGTCATAGCCCTCGCCGCGCCGCTTGGGGGGAACTTCTTGAAGAACAGAACAACCCAATTGAGAGATCGCGACGAAGTCCTGTTGCTGACTTAAGTTTCCAGAGCTGCCGGACATTTCGCATCGGACGGCCGACGTCGGTAAGCCCTGAAGTTTGCCGCGACTCTGGGGGGTCACCAACACATTTTCTTGGAGAATACTTCCATGAATGACATCTTCCTGATGAGCATATTTAACGCCGGTAATTAGATCGGCGACAACCGACGCAACGTCGGAGTCCTTTAGATCCCCCCGAGGCAGCTCAGACAGCGGTTTACCATCAACAAATTCGGTTACGACAAAGTAGCGATCGCCTTCTTGATCAACGTCGTAGACATGAACCAAACCTGTGTGGTCCAGCTCCGTCATTTTCTGCATGGCCTTTAACACGCGCTCTCGTAGTTCGTCGTTTTTGTTGATCGACGAGGGAAAGATCTGAATGACCACTTTACGACCCAACTGCGAGTGGATTGCCTCGAATCGATCCCCCAATTCATTTCGGTTGATGCGGGAGAGCAAACGGTAGTTGCCCAAGGTCAATCGCGACCGTCCAGAAAGCAGCAGTTTGGCCTGCCACTTGGTAAGCATTTTGTCGCGCACCAGCTTCGTGGCGATTTTCTTCGGATCCTCGTCATCCACCCGCGACATCCAAGAATCAACAGCCTCGTCATCCACCGCCCTACTTTTTTTTAGGCAAGCGATAAATTGATCTCGTGAAAGAGCACTCATGTGGGTTCGCCGGGGGTTACCGATGGTTTCTGACGACAGGGAAGGAGATCGAGACGTTTGGTATTTTCGCAGGGGGCAATTAAAACTGCAAGGATGAATTGCCTATTCATCAAAGCCTTCAGCGAACGATGGCGACGGATTTTGCCATATTCGGAGGTCATTGAGCAACCCTGCACAGGCAATTGCGGCACCTAAGGGTACTCACCAGACACTTGACTCAAAAATCCCCCAACTTTTTCCTTCCAAACGTATTGAGCAGCATGTAGACAGGCTGGCTGCATCGAGACTCGGACAGGCTTTGACCTCAAACTCCGCAGAACAGCGCTGACCAACATCGGTTAGCATCGGCCTCAATGTACACTAAGGGGCGGATGACTCAAGAAAACGGTTAGAAACCGTCGAATAACTAACTATAAATCAACGAACTAACGAAAACTGGTCAAGTACCAGTTTTAGAGTCACCATCACCACGAATTAAAATAGTCGGCGATCTTTCATGTTGCGTAGCCTTCGATTTCTGTCCGCCTCCGTTGCCGCACGCGACTATGCAGGACTCGGTCTATTGCTGATGATCTTGGCTGTTGCCACTTGGACGGTGTCGATCATCTTCTCACCGACGATGCGTGACATGGCGATGAAACGTTTTCACCTTGGGTCAGATAGCTTTCCACTTTGGGCCGCACATCAGGCCGTCCCTTCGATGTACAACTTCGAAAATCGAGTCCAATTTACGAACCAATTGCTGGGCGACGCTCCGTTCGATCCGACGGAAAGCACATACAGCCAACACACTCTAAATCACTTCCCTGCTAGATTTATAACTTTTGGTGACCGAGTGCCGGGCTGTTTTTCAGAACAAAGACAGGGCACGTTCCAGATGAATTCAACTTTCGGCGAAACAGAGCTGGTAACGCGGTGGCAAATTCAGCAGGCTGATCCTCTTCACACGCCGAAGACAAACAGCACCCCCAGTCCGATGATCATTGAGCGCGTTTCGCAAAATTGGAATCCGAAACCACAAACCTCACACACGCGGCAAGCAACCACGTCGGGGGAAAACGATGAGTGATTCACGGCTATCGATCGATGCGGACGCCAAAGCGACGGACCCCGAGAGCAGGTCGCTGTTGAAAGTGGTGCAGGCGGCGATTCTGATTTCATTGCTCTGGAAGACGGGCTACTTCATCCAGATTAATGCAATTCATAGCGCGTTCCCTTTAGAGGACCCCTTTTTCCCTTGGCCTCTACAACGACCCGAAACGGTGCGTGTTGCTTGGATACTAGCCTCGGTCAGCGCAGCGCTGGTGCTGTTTGCCAAAACACAAAAGAACATTCTCCGTCTGTCGATGCTCGGATTGGTGGCATTAGCAATTTTGAGCATACATCAAAAGAGCTTTAACGATGTTACATTTATGTGTTGCGCGTGGTCATCACTGTGGTGCGTGTGGATGGCGACTCGGTTGCATGAGCCGTTTGAAAATCTGTTCGAGCGTGCCGCGTGGCTGACGCATTTGATACTGTCATTGATTTTCATC
This sequence comes from uncultured Pirellulaceae bacterium, assembly GCA_938036435.1. Classification (GTDB taxonomy): domain Bacteria; phylum Planctomycetota; class Planctomycetia; order Pirellulales; family Pirellulaceae; genus Mariniblastus. Next base: position 39,789 of record CALHPU010000113.1, read on the forward strand.
GGGGGTGCCGTTGGCAAGCTGACCCCGGGCTACTGGGACGGGACGGTGCTTTACGAAATCTACTTTCGTGACCGGGATTTCTGGACCTACAACGTTGTGCGCAGCCTGTGCCCCGAAGAATCCTTACCCGCGATTGCAATGTGGCACTCACGAGTGGTCGTATGCGCCGAGTGGTTTTGCGGCTTCTTATGGTTGATGCCACGAAAGATTGCCTCAATAGTGGCGGTCGTCATGCTGTGCGGCATTGCGTTGACCAATAATTTCTACCTCTTCTCAGTGGTGACGTGTCTGATCGGCCTCGCACTGGTCGGTCTACATCAGAAGAAAGACTCAAGCGAATCTGGCCAAGTTGCCGTTTTTGAAAACGAAGCAAATTGACGCTTCATTTCCAGAACTGTTCCAACAGTGAAACGGCTCTCACGTTTAGCTCAACTGATCCGCGAACTGAAGGCCGTCGTCAGTTAGCGTTACCGTCAAAGAATCTTGGTTTATCCAGCCTTGGTTTACACACTGACGCAGCGCGCGACGAAACTGCCTCTCGGTCCACATCACCGATTCGCTCAGCTCGTCGATGGCAACCGCCACCGGACTATCGCGTTTCAACCGGGCCAACAACAAGTGTTGAAATAGATCGCTACGTTGGCGCCGCCGCAGACGCGCTTTGGCCAACACTCCCTGCCGTGGCGCAAAGACAACCGTCACCAGAAACACGAAGCCGGCAACCGTCGCGATCGGCCCCGTTGGCGAGATATCTAAAGAGTATCCCACTTGAAATCCAATCAGACTG
>CALHPU010000114.1 GCA_938036435.1 uncultured Pirellulaceae bacterium
TTCCGCATCTCGACTGCTTTTTCGCTTCGGCCTGAGAGCCGAGCGGTCAAAAAGAACACGCCGAAGGCCAACAATATCTTCACCAGCAGCAACCCGTTGTAGGCCGGTGATAGATGTAGTGACGTTGCTTTGACGAACGCATTGTAAAAACCCGAGACCAACAGCAGCAACGTACAGATACCAATCCACTTGACCCAGCGCTTGCGAATCGCCTCTCGCGCAGCGGAATCGACGGCCCCTTGTTCCGTGGTCGGAACCAGTGTCAATCGCAGGAACAACGTTCCGCCGACCATGATGATCGCAGGGATCACGTGCAACCAGCGGCTGATTAAGTTAAAAATGAATTGCGTGTCCATCGGATGTCTTTCTTGTTTCTTGATGTCATCGTACAGCGATCTAAATGCCGGATCTAAATGCTTTAACTGTCTGCAAACCGTTAGCTTAACCTTCGGTCAGTTCCAGCCAGATATCTTCTGATTCGGTAATCTCTGCGGAGAGCGCTTCTATCTTTTTGTGCAGCTCGATTGCCTCTTCTGGATCGTGGCAAGACAACATCTGGTCGTTCAGGACTTTCTTCTCCTCTTCCAAACGCTTGATCTTACGCTCGGCAGCCTTGATTTGCTTCTTGATCTTCCTATCGGTGTTTGGCTCGGGGCGGTTGTCGCCGTTTGAGTTCTTGGCATTCTTGCCCGATTTGTCGCGCGATTTACTGATACTGTCAGCGTTGCGACTGCGGTATCCTTCATCAATCTCGTTGCTGACCGAATACAGGTAGGCCTCGTAGTCGCCGATGTAATTCTTTGCCGATCCATCGCGCACTTCGATCACCGCGCTGGCGATGCGTTTCATAAAGTGGCGATCGTGACTGGTGAAGATCACCGTCCCATTAAATTTCAGGATCGCTTCGGCAAGCGCTTCTACCGTTTCAACATCAAGGTGGTTGCCCGGTTCATCGAGCACCAGAATGTTGTAATCGCCAAGTAAGATGCCCGCCATGCACAAACGAGCGCGTTCGCCACCGGAAAGCACTTTGACTTTTTTGTGAATGTGAGCGTCGCGAAACAAGAGTGATCCTGCCACCGCGAGAATCTGCTGATTGGTTGTGCCAGCGATCGCCTTGTATTCCAAATACTCCAACACCGTGTCATTTTCGTTTAGCGTGGTATAGACGTGCTGAGCGTAGACGCCGATTTTGCAATGGTGGCCCCAACGCACATGGCCTTCTTTTGCATCGAGTGATCCGACGAGTGTCCGTAGCAGCGTAGTTTTTCCTTGGCCGTTGTCTCCAACGATCGCCGTGCGCTCACCATGTTCGATCTCCAAATTAATTCCTTTGGCGACGACCAAATCTGGATATCCGATTGCCAGATCCACACATCGAGCCGCCGCGCCCTGTCGAGGCTCAACCACTGGTGCAATGATGACCGCGGTCGGTTGATTGGAGGCGATCTCTGTTGTCTGTAAGCGCTCGAGTTGTTTCTTCTTGGAACGCGCCTGGCTGGCGGTGTTGGCATTGGCCCGGTTTTTATTGATGAACCGTTCAAGTTGCTTTTGTTTGGCAATCACTGCCGCATTGGCTCGCATGTCATGTTCTTTGCGTTCTGCTTGATAGGTCAAAAACGGTCCGATCTTGCCGGGGTACATTGTCAGTTTTCCGGCTGTCAAATCGAGCGTTTCACTACACGTGGCCGAAAGGAACGCTCGATCGTGGGAAACAACCAAGCACGCACAACGAAAGGATTGCAGGAAGTTTTCCAGTAAGAGCTGTGTCCGAAGATCCAGAAAGTTGGTCGGTTCATCCAACAGTAATAGATTGGGCTCGTTCAACAGCAGCGCTGAAAGTTTTACCCTTGTCTGCCATCCTCCCGACAGCGCGGAAACCGGACCGTACAGAAAATCACCTTTGATTTCGAACTGACCGGCGACCTCACCGCACTTCCAATCGGGTTGATTGCTGTCACGCATCAAGAAATCCATCGCCGATTCGCCCTCGTGGAACGGATCGTGTTGGCGGAGATAGCCAATCTTCAAGTTCGGATGCCGAATCACCTCCCCAGCATCGAGTTCCTCTTCGCCCAGAAGGACGCGCAGTAACGTCGACTTGCCAGCCCCATTACGGCCGATGAAGCCCACTTTTTTGTCGTCAGTAATCGTGGCTTCGGCACCATCGAGCAGTATTTGATCGCCGTAGCTCTTGTGAGCGTCTCTGATTTGTAAAAGTACAGCCATGAGTGTGTCGTCGAAGTCGTGGTTATAAGTTGTTCTCAAATATAAATCGAACAGCCTGAATCAAAAAGCGAACCTGCTATTGCGGGGCCGGTTCGTGAGGGATCGCCGGAAAGCGTCCATGTTCGGCGGCGTAAAATACCGCTAGATAGTACAGCCTAGACGCCGAGACGACTTTCTTGAAATTGATTTTCTCGATCGAATCAGAATCATCATGATAGTCTGGATGGAACCCGCCAAAGAGAAACGCGACCTCGACGCCTTGCTGAAAAAAGTTGTACTGGTCACTCCGTTTGAACACGGACTCTTCATCGTACTCAAACCGAAAACCAATATGCTCGTTGGCCTTCATGATGGCCTCGTGTAAAGACGTACCACCTTTGGTGCTGCCAACTAAGTGAATGCTGCCCTCATTCTCTGCTGCCGTTTCCTTGGCCGACGCTTCGTTGCGACCGACCATGTCGATATTCAACATGCAACCCATGTTTGCGTGAGGAAGTTGAGGATGATTGCAATAGTATTCTGACCCTAACAGCCCCAGTTCTTCAGCGGCGAACCAAGTAAAGAGAACGCTGCGTTTGGGCTTGATTGGATTGGTAACCAAGGCACGCGCGATGTTTAGCACTGCCGTCGATCCAGACCCATTGTCGTCGGCTCCGTAGAACGTCGTGCCGCTTCCGATGCCCAAGTGATCTAGGTGGGCTCCCAACACGACAAACTCATGTTGCAGCGAAGGTTCCTCGCCGGGTAATAGTCCGACGACATTGGGAACCATGATCTGTGATTGCCGAGTCGGATTGCTGATGGTGACATTTGTATTGGTGTACGTAACGTCGGCAAGATTCTGTCTGCCCATTTCCCTCGGCAGGCCGTACCCAAGACTTTTGAGCATCGCTCTGGCGGCGGGTTTTGAGATGGAACCCTTTACTGTTTCTTGCATGTTCCGCTCGGTGACGATTTGCCCTACGGAAACCGGCTGGTGATCGATTATGCGAAAGATGGCAGGGGCGCGATACTGTTCCATTTTGCGTTGGACGTATTTGAAGTCGTCGTCATGAGCCTGATAAAAGACGACGCTACCTCGCAGATCGGTGCCTTGTGGAAACTGAAATTTCCCACGCGGACAGTTGATAAAAGTGAGCGGTCCGTCGATCTGTGTGCTGGCAGAATAACTATCAAATCCAACGTTACCTTTGGCGGGAATCGAAAGTCGCCCTGCCGCCGTGATGGAGCAGTGTTCCACAATCGGTAAGCGCTGCTGCAGCGGGACGTAGTGCAGGAAGGCACTTTCAGCCGTTGGCCCCGTAGAGCGACCGCTGGTTTGTGTCCCTACAGGTTGCAAACCAAGTTCGACCAATTTGTCGGCAACGAACTGAGCTGCCTTGAGATAGCCTTGCTGACCTGTGCCGCGACCGGCAAGCTCCGGCCCGGCCAGCGTTGTCAGGATTTGTTGGGAGTCAGCTTGGTTGATTGAATCGAAACCAACCTTGAGGCTTGCTGGGCAAGGTGCAACTTGTCCGTATTGAGCCAAAGCTGTCAGGCTGCTCAAAGCGCATGCGATAAATGTGCAAGCGAGAACAGCAAATTTGAAACGCATTGAATTTCTGTCAGTAGTTGGACATGCTTGAAAGTGAAACCGCCCATTGTAGCGAGGGCAGCCGCGCTGCTGCAGGCCAAATTAGCAGATCGATGCTTGCGTCGATGGCACCTCGGCGCGCGTAGTCAGAACTCAGAGGCAACTAAGTCCCGACTCAGTGCAGAGATGAACATCTTTGCTCATTCAATGGCTGTGGCCGGGCAAGAACTCGATGCCCAATGCCAATAGTACACCCAGCACCAGCATCATCGAAAGCTGCAATCGATCGTGCGAGTGAAAGTGAACTTCGGGCAAAAGGTCGCCAAGCGAAATACACAAAAACACGCCGGCGGAGAACGCCAGAGAAACTCCTAAGATCACATCACGGCTGGCAACCATCGAATCCAGTCCTAACGCAAATAAGATCGCACCCAAAGGACACATGGTAGCGAAAACGAGGTTGACGACCAATTGCTGATTCAGGCTCCATCCTTTGGCGGCCATCAGCGACGTAATCGACAACGCGTCCAGTGGTTTGTGCAGCACGATCGCAATGAATACACCCAGTCCGGCAAACGACATCGCGCTTGAGCCAGAAACGGCCGCAGCCAGCGCGATGCCATCAATGATCGTGTGAATAGCCAGTCCCAAACACAGCCCCGCCCACGAAAGATCCACCTGTCCGTGGTGCTGGTCGCAGTGCACGTGGTGGTGATCGCGATCATCGTCACAGAGCTCTTTCTGTGCGTGATCGTGTTGTGTGTCGAAGGCCAAATCGTGCTGATGAAAATGAAACATCCGAATCAGGAAGAACATAAACAACAGGCCAAACAAACAGATGCCCAGTGCAAGGTCTGCGTTGCCGAGCTTGATGATCGAGTGCGGAAGCAGATGCAGTAGCGCCACTCCCAGCATCACCCCGGACACGAAGCTAAGTGTTAGCTGGATCTTGCGATGCGTTAGCTTCACCAGCGTCGAGATGAACCCGCCCATTGCCGACGCCAATGCGATAATCGCACAATAGATTGGCAAGGTCAGCATCATGGAAAAGACTTAAGTGAAATGAAAAACGTAAGATAGGCTTTCAGCCTGTCGTTCGCGCAGACAGGCAAAAAACCTGCCCTACCCTGCGCGTGCACATCGTAGGTCTTTGGTTTTCGTTTTCAAGGTGAAATCGAAAATGCCGACGCGAGTTTTCCCATTGCACCAGTACGACACGACAAAACGTAACGATTGTCGTTAGCATTTCCCAATGCTCTTGAGATAACCCACGACTTGGTCGGCCAGCGTTTCCACCGGAAGATCACCTTGCAGATGCAGTTCCGGTTTCTCCGGCGCCTCGTAGGGCGCGTCGATTCCGGTAAATCCTTTGATCTCTCCGGCGCGGGCTTTTTTATATAAGCCCTTGGGATCGCGCTGCTCACAAATCTCAATCGGTGTGTCGACGAACACCTCGATAAAATCGCTGTTCGATCCATCATTCGACGCGTTGACCGTTTGGCGGACGAGATCGCGGTCTTTTCGGTAGGGGCTGACGAAAGCCGTCAGGGCCAACGTGCCTGAGCTGCAAAAGATTTCCGCCACGCAGCCGATACGTCTGATGTTTTCCGTCCGGTCTTCGGGAGCAAATCCCAATCCGAATCGATTGGCGAAATCCTCGCCAAAAACGGGAGAGAGGATTTCACGACTGGCGTTGAGCCCATGTCGGATATTGTCTCCGTCGAGCACGAAGCTGCCGGCCCCCATCTCGTGAAGTTTGGCATCGACGCAGTTTGCCACGGTAGATTTACCACTGCCGCTAAGTCCGGTGAACCAGACGACGGCGCCGCGCGGGCGTTTAACGGTTTGATCGTGCCACGTAACGAGCGTTTTATCAGACATGAATCGAGCGAAGCCAGAGGGAAACAGGCCGGTTGAAGTGACGACCGCCGTCACACGTTTTAGCCCGAGACCTGTAGTTTACACGCCGTGTCTGATTCTGTCACCGCCCGAAATAGTC
>CALHPU010000115.1 GCA_938036435.1 uncultured Pirellulaceae bacterium
TGCACAGCCTTGTGTCTATTTTAGCGACGCCAAAGAACATTTCCGCGGCTAATCAGCGAACCACCAGCTTGGGATCTTTGCTGTTGTTGACGGATTACAAAATTCCTATGAAAGTTCGCGCCGTAACCTGTCACCGGTCGAGGAGTACGGTAATTGCTTGTCTGAACTGGTCGGCTGTTCCAATAATTGTTCGAACTAAATCCGCCTACGACCGCGTTTGACCGACGGAAAAGCTGAGCGTTAGACGTGTTTGAGGTTCCAATCAAAATCGTGGTCAGCACCAACAGACCGAGAGCGATTTGTTTTGGAGTCGATATTTTTGATTGTGTTATTGAGTTCATAGGATACTCCTCGAATTAGTTTTGCTTACTCATCACAGATTTGAGCCGACTAACACAGTTTTTACTACGTGCTATCAACAAAAAAATTTCGCTGTGTTTGCCTAAAAAGCTTCTTTCCAAGATAAAAAACTCGCGATGGTAGACTAAATCTGCATTTGACGCGCGCTTAGATTTTCTGTAATCAAAAGACAATTGTGTAGTTTTCTGTACTCTTTTCGTTTTCGTTACTGGCCATGAATGAGTCCCCCTCTATCTCCGATGCTGAATGGCGAGTCATGCATGAGGTCTGGTTATCAGAGCCAGTGACCTCTAGTGAGATTATCTCGCTGTTGGCAAACTCGACCCAATGGTCAGCCGGTACCATTAAGACGCTACTGCATCGGCTCGTTCAAAAAGGCATTCTAGACTTTCAACGAAAGGGTAACCGGTACCTTTACCGATCGAAGTACACTGAAGCTGAATGTGTCGATCGCGTAAGCGACCAGTTGCTTCACACGGTCTTCCAAGGTCGTCCTATTCCGATGCTGACCTACATGGTTCAGTCTGCTCGATTAAGTGGTAGCGAGGTTGAAACACTGCAACAATTATTGACCGACATCCAACAGCAACTTCCGCAGTCCGCTGAAGAAGCACTAAACAATCACAACGTCTCTGATGAATTATCGGTCGTACAACCTACGCGGCGTGCGGCATAACCCTTTTGTCGCTGACGACCAACCTACTTGATTGATTCCAGCACGGCGATCAAGTACTTCCAGTAAAGCCCTACCGATTCTATATGGCATTTCTCATCCGGTGAGTGAGGATTCTTGATCGTCGGACCAAAAGAGATCATGTCCATACCCGGATAATGGCTGCCAATGATTCCACATTCCAAACCGGCGTGAACGGCATTAACGACGGGTAACTTACTAAACAATTCCTGATAGACAGTTTTCATCTGATCGAGAATTTTTGATTTAGCATTAGGTTTCCAGCCTGGATAACGTCCACTATGCTCGACTCGGGCTCCACCAAGTTCAAAGATGCTTTTAATTCGTTGAGCTAACTCTTCTCGCGCCGTCTCTACACTAGAACGAGTGAGAAATTGGAACGACGCTTCTCCATTGGATACTTCGATCTTGGAAAGATTAGTCGAGGTTTCGACAAGATCAGCAATATCTTCGCTCATCCGGTCGACGCCGTTTGGGGAAGCATAGACCAGATTGAGAAACGTCGCCTGGTCGGTTTCGGTCATCACCCGGGTCACATTTCCTGACGGTTTAAGCTCTATATTTAAATCTGGCTCGCTCGTCTTGCGTTCGGCTTGAATTTCGGCCGTGATCTTCGCAAGTATTTGATTCACCACCTCTTTTTGGTCGTCTTGAAAGGCGATCACTGCAAACGATTCACGCGGAATTGCATTTCGCTGACTACCACCAACTACCGACGCGATCCGAATAGGTGATGACTGGCTCAACTGAAACAGCACTCGATTCATCAGCTTGTTCGCGTTGCCCCGTCCAAGATGAATATCACATCCCGAATGACCACCGCGTAGGCCTGTTACCGATAATTGATAGGCTCGATGGTTGTTGTCTTCTTGTGCGTACTTCCATTGTGCTGTGGAATCAACGCCGCCCGCACAACCAATGCACAGTTCACCTTCGTCTTCAGTATCGGTATTGAGCAGTATCTTTCCTTGCAGCAATCCTTCCTGAAGATGCATCGCACCGGTCATGCCGGTCTCTTCATCGATCGTAAACAGACCTTCAATTGGACCGTGAGAAATAGAGTCTGACTTCAGTACCGCCATGACTGATGCCGAGCCGATACCGTTATCCGCACCCAGCGTTGTTCCTCTAGCCTTGACCCAGTCACCATCGATCCATGATTCTATGCCTTGGGTCTCGAAATCAAATTCGGTCGCTGAATTTTTCTGATGGACCATGTCTAAATGGCCCTGCAAAACAACTGGAGTCACGCCTTCTTTTCCAGCGGTCGCCGGTTTACGGATGATGACGTTACCGACTGGATCAACGATCGTTTCGAGACCGAGATCTTCACCGAACTTTTTCATAAACGCGATGACTCGCTCTTCCTTTTTCGAAGGACGCGGTACCGCGTTCAATTCCTCAAAACAAGTCCAGATTTCGGTTGGGTGAAGAGCGGCAACTTCCTGATTCATCCTGAATTCTCACTAACTTTTAAAAGCTTCCCTACTCTGAGGATCTTCGAGTATTACTTTCGGCGTTTCTTGTAGATGTTCACTGTTGCACGACGCCGTTTTGCCGCACTGGATGCTCCAAGCGATTCGTTGGCACCAAAGGGATTACTGCTGAATCCTGTGAGACGCTGACTAGCGGTCATCGAGCTTTGAGGGTTTAATCGACTTGCCAACACTCGGGGAAACTCGATCAACTCGTCTTCATTGAATCCTCTGACTACGTAATGAAGATCCACTAAAGAAGCAAGTGATGTACGGGAAATGAAACGTTCAGTATTGGGAATAAAGAACCCCGTCATTAATTCGATTCGATTATCTCGGGCGATAGAGTTGAAAGTTGGGCTGTCATCGTCCCAATGTGCGAGCGCTGTACCGGGGCCGCCCTGTTGTTCAATCGGAACAAAACCAGTTGTGGCTAGTCCAGCGACACCAGCTTCGATTGCGAAAGCACGTCGAGCATGTGCGCCTAAATACTGTATCGGCCCTGGACCAATTTGCCCTAAAAGTCCGTTGTCATCCCATAGTGTTCCTATCCCAAGGGCGTGTCCAAATTCATGAATCGCCACGTCGGTAATTTCATCATCGGTGCTTTGCCTGATAAAATCATCGTCCAATGTAAAAATAGCGGTTGTTCCTACAGCGACCTGTCGCGTGTTAAAAATTGTTCCCCGTACAATGTTGACAATCGTAGTAGCATCCACCCCTGCAAATCCAAGAACTCCACCACCGATTTCTTGGTTAGATATGAGAATAACGAGACCACCGGGTAACTGACTTTGGACATCTTGCGGTAACGTGTTGCTATACCCTAAAACGCGCGCGTTCCAAAATGCCTGTCCTCTTCTAACCGCATCGACGTAACGCGCGGCATTGGCGGGAGTAAGACCATTCTCTCCCTCTGGATCAATAACTATCCCACTCAGATCCAAGTCTATCACTTGTGCTTGAGTTGAATTTTCCGGCGAAACGACCATCAGAAAAAACGCACTCAGTACCAAAAGAAGAAGTTTTGTAAATCGGCTAGACGACATTCCGAGTCTCCAATATCGATGTTTAAAAAGTGTGTACGTCAAGTTGGGCAGTGATCAAAGATACATCGTAGTCAGAGAAATCGTACAAAACTCTAAAAAAACCTGCTCTGTATTATGGAATACGTGAATCGTAGTGCTCTGTTTAAGTGGCAGATTCACGTATTAAAGGTTTTCTAGTATCGGTCCGTAGGTGATGGCACAATTTTAACCATTTCGTGAACGAATTCTCCTCGCTGAAATCGGCAACTACTTCCTCGTCCACCACGGTCCTAGACGTCTAAGTCTCGCACGTCCAACGCGTGCTTCTCGATGAACTCTCGACGAGGTTCCACCTTGTCACCCATAAGGATCCGGAACATGTCATCGGCTTCAGAAACGTTGTCCATCTTGATCTTGATCAACGTTCTATTTTCTGGATCGAGCGTCGTTTCCCGAAGTTCTTCCGCGTTCATCTCGCCAAGTCCCTTAAAGCGTGTGACATGAATACCTTTCTCACCAGCAGCCCGGACGGCACCGATGAGACTTCGCAAATCTTCAACACCCGTCTCGTTCTCGCCTCGCTTCAATATATACCGCGCCCCTTCAATTCCGGTACGCTCTTGAGGAAGCAATGAATCAATATCAAAACCAAATTCTGAAATTCCTTTGAGCGCCGCGTTAATCGTTCTCACTTCGTGGAACTCGTTGATCTGAACGCGTTTTTGGTTTTCTTCACTTCCGGTGTTATCTTCTTCCGAATCGCTATCGACAGACAGTTCCACGCCCATTTCAGATTCTTGGCTGGTGATGTATTGGTCTAACTTCTTGCGATCGGCAAACCAACTTTCCTTTTGTCCTAACCGAACGTGATAGATGGGCAGCCGCCCCGAATCCAAATCAATACGACTCGCGTGGGTCTTCAGGTTGATGCCGCGCCGCTCTAACGCCAACACCGCATCATCCAATGAAGCCAGCTCACCGCACAACTTACGCATGTCTTCGCCTTCAATCTTGATGCCCTCCCCTTCCAAAGAGGTATCCGCCAATCCACGCTCCATCAACTGCAATCGCATCTCTTCTTCGCTTTGAACGTAGTAAGTCTTACTCTTGTTCTTAACTCGAAACAGTGGTGGTTGAGCAACATAGATGTGCCCTGCCTCGATCAATTGGAACATTTGTCGATAAAAGAAACACAACAGCAACGTGCGAATGTGAGATCCATCAACGTCCGCATCGGTCATGATGATGATTTTGTCATAGCGACGCTTGCTTAAGTCTTGATCTTCTCCGATGCCGACACGCAAAGCACTAATCATGCTTTGCACTTCTTCGTTAGCCAGCACTTTATCTTCCCGCGCCTTGTACGCGTTGATGATCTTTCCTCGCAACGGAAGGATGGCTTGAAACTCTTTCAGTCGTCCACCTTCGGCACTGCCGCCGGCGGAGTCACCTTCGACCAAGTAGATCTCACATTTTTCAACGTCATCACTCAGGCAATCCCGCAGCTTACCCGGCAGTCCGCCACCACCCAAAACTGACTTGCGGCGAACTTTCTCCCGAGCTGCGCGAGCCGCTTCTCTGGCCTCCGCCGCTTGAATACCTTTGCGGACAATAATCTTGCCCTCCTTGGGATTCTCTTCGAGAAACGTTTTGAAGAATTCTCCAAACGCCGAACTGATGATACCTTCTACTTCGTTGTTACCAAGCTTCGTCTTGGTTTGACCTTCGAATTGAGGATTAGGAACCTTCAACGAGATGATGGTGGTCAATCCTTCGCGAAAATCTTCACCGGATACGGTGAGATCTTTAGGCAACAATTTATTATTTTTGGCGTAGCTATTTAACGTTCGGGTTAGTGCTGAACGAAAACCCGAAATGTGCGTTCCACCCTCGTGAGTGTTGATATTGTTGGCGTACGAGTGGACGTTTTCTTTAATATCAGTCGTGTACTGTAGGGCTATTTCATAACCAACTGAATCAGTCTCCCCTTGAAGATAAATTACATTGGTGTGAATAGGATCACTGGCCCTGTTGAGGTGTTCGACGTACTCAATGATTCCGCGTTCGTAGAAAAATTCGTCACCATCGCCAGTGCGAGAGTCTTTGAAAATCATCCGCACGCCACTGTTTAGAAACGCCAACTCTTGAAGGCGTTTGTGCAGGATCGAATATTCAAATTTAGTAACCGGAAAGATCTGGCCATCTGGCTTGAAGGTTGTTTTAGTACCCACCTTTTCCGTTTTTCCACCGGTCGACACTGGACCGGTAGGGATCCCGCGCTCGTAAGCCTGTTGATGGATTTTCCCGTCGCGAAATACCTCGACCTCACACCATTCTGACAAGAAGTTAACGACCGTCACACCAACGCCGTGCAAACCACCTGAAACCTTGTAGGGATTTTCGTCGTCCTCGTCATTTGGATCTGATTCACCGAATTTTCCGCCAAACTTTAGCATCGTCATCACCCCTTCCAAGGTGGTGACTTCGCGATCCTCTTCTTCGGACAACTGATCATGGCGACCGACTGGAATTCCGCGTCCGTCGTCGGCGACTGTTAAAGAACCGTCAGTGTTGATCGTTACCATGACTTTGGTGGCAAATTTAGCCATGGCTTCATCGATCGAGTTATCGACGACTTCGTAGACCAAGTGGTGTAAACCACGAGACGTCGTGTCACCGATATACATACCGGGTCGCTTGCGGACGTGCTCCATGTCCGACAGACGTTTCAGTTGGCCAGAGCCGTATTCGGCTGGTTTCTTGTCACTCATTGTGGTCTACGCTTCCTACTCGAAATTTGATGTCGGTTATTTTGTTCTGCGGCACTCTTTGTTTCAGAGCCGCTAATATTTTCTGCTTTTCAAAACCAATTTTCTGATTCACTGCCGCGTTGGCGACAAACACCTCCAGGACGCCTCGGTTGACGTTACCCGCTTTTGTTTTGTTTTTCCATTTTTCGCCTACCAGTTGCTGCCAGGCGTCTGACAATTCGTTTGCTGATTGAGTTTGGCAATATCCCTTTCGAGCCATTAGCTGGCTGATAATATTTGCCGGTCTCTTGGGACGTCGAAAAAAACGCTGTCTGTCTTTGGTTAATTTATTCGCTTGATCAAAGTCTGTTTCTTCCTGAGATGGTGACACTGAATCGCTCCGTAAGATCTTTCGCCAGACTCACCTGAGTTCTGGTTACTTTATTGTTCACTATCGCTGATTCTTCGACAGCGGCATGATGACGTATCCGTAATTATCATCGGTGTAGCAATATACGGCTTGCTCATGATCCTTGATGTCAAATGTGAAGCTTTTCTCTGGCGACAACACTTTGAGATAGTCGGCCACATAACGATGATCAAGCGTAATCGTCAGATCGTCTCCGTCGTAACTCACTGGCATTTCAATCCGCGACTCACCCACGTCAGCGGTCGTGTTGCTTAAGATCAGCGATCCGTCTTTAAACGTAAAATCGATACCTCGACTTTCATCGCTGGCCACAATTGCCGCTTGTCGCAAAGCCTGATACATCGGACCGACTGTCATTTCAATTTGATTTGAATCATCTCGCGTAGGAATTACGTCTCGCCATTTGGGAAATCTACCTTCCACCAAACGCGTGTAGAAAACACCACTTGGACCACGCACTAACAATTCGTTAGCTTGAGCAGCAATCTGTATCTTTTCCGATTCATCGGGAAGAATGCGGTCGATCAACTGCATCGAACGTGAAGGGACGATGGTTGAATTTCCACTATCACTTGGCGTACCAACGGTTTCGACTGGGCCTTCCATTTTTGCCAGACGTCTTCCGTCGGTTCCTATCGCAGTCAAAGTTTTCTCCTCGAACTCTAGCTTCACGCCGCCAAGTGCATAGCGACTGCTTTCCGCATCGGTCGCGAAGAGCGTGCGTTTGGTTAATTCCTTCAAAGTGCCAGAGGTCACCTCATAGAAATCCTTGGCATTGAATTCAGCCACATCGGGAAATTCGTCAGGGTTCTGAGCCTGAAGTTCAAACTTGCTGCCCTTGCCCTTGATCAGTGTTTTGTCAGGTGTGGCCTCGATCGTCAGTGTCTCATCCCTTGATTCGCGCAGAATCATGCTTAACCGAGTGACTGGAATCACGGCGCTACCGGCTGTTTCTATGCTCACGTCGCCTACCAACACACGAATGCCAACCTCCATGTCGGTGGCAGTCAAAACACACCTACCATCGACGGCGTCGACTTTCACGTTTTGAAGAATGGTCTTTGGACTTCTAGCGGGTGCCACTGCTGCGGCTACCTGAAAAGCTTTAAAGAAAGGTTCTCTCTGGATGGATATCTTCACGCTCGGGTCCGCTCTCTAATTGATATATAGATTTTTTATTTGTTATTAGTATTTATGTGCCAATGATTCTTGTTCACAACGCACTCGCACTTAATCTAACCACTGGCACATAGTGAGTTTATAAGTTCTTTAATATTGTGGATAACCAGTCAATTCATAGTTAAGTTGGACGTTGGAAAACCGTTCGAGTAATTGTTTGTGATATCGAGATTTGCAAAGCATGTTGGTGAACATCAAATCTTTCAACACAACTGTCATTTAACTGACATGTTATCCACGACAATGTTAGCGTCTAATCGATACCAATTTGAGTGGCAAATAAATCAGTCAACTCTTGTTTTAGGCTGTCGATCAAACCATTTGTTTTGCTCTGTTCAGGAGTCAAATCTTCTGATTCAGGTGTTCGAGACTGATAGAGCGATTCGATTTTTCGATACGAATGCAGAATCGTTGAATGGTCTCGTTTACCAAAAGCGCTGCCGATTTTGAGGAAGCTGGATCCAAGCAGAACACGCGTAAGGTAGATGGCCACACCTCTAGCCAGCACGACCGTTTGTTTGCGGGAATTACTTTTTAGATCACTTACATTCAGCTCGTATTTTCTGGCAACTCGTTTTTGGATCAGGCGAACCATCTTTAGCAGATCTTCATCGCGTGGCGTCAAAATTTCCTGCAAGAGTGCGGTGTCGATCATGTTGTCTTTAACGACGTCTTCGGATTCCTCTTCTTGCGTAATACGTTGCTTCAGTTTGATTTGACCGAACAGATGTTCCAAGCGCGGAACTGTCACTTCGAATTGGTTTTTCAGCTGATCTAAAGCATCTTCGGTTAGTTGAACCTGATGTATTTCAGCTAATTTTCGGGCAATACGCGATCGTGCTTCAGCCCCGGGAGGATGAAAGGGAATCGTCAAGCCAGTTGCCAATCGCGAGACCAGCCGCTGACTAAAACCGTCGACGGCAGCAGGAGGTGTATTGCATATCACAAACACTGGAAGATGCATCTCAATCGCTTGATCCAGCAGGTTTTCCAATTCTCGTTGAGCTGTCATCTTGCTGGCAATTTGTTGAATGTCATCCAACAGTAATGCAGTAGATTGCAGGATTGACTGCCGAAATTCATCAACGGTGTCAGTATCAATCGCTGCGTAAAATCGACGGGCGAATTCAGATCCCGTCAGGTAAACAGGTTTCGTATCTAAATCAGAGGGTTCGACTTTGCCTAAAGAAGCCTCGGAAAAAGGTAGGAGTCTTCCGCCAGATCGGTTTTCAACAGCGATCATTAACTTAGAAATCAACGCCATCGCAAGCGACGTTTTTCCAGTGCCAGTTGGCCCAGTGAAAACAATTGGCGTCAAGACTGGAGAAGTCGACCGATCAGGTTCAATCAATTGCGAAATAAAATCGTCAGTCGTTACATACCGCAGCAGACTGTTGGAATCGTCACCAATGAATTGATCAAGGCCAGTCGCGCGCTTTTTGCCCACGCCCATTGCACCTGAAAAATCGATGCGCCACTGGTACTCAAGCGGCACAGTAAACAGCGAATCAGATATGGGTGAAACAAAAGACATCAAAGCGGTCAGATGGGAAGATTGGGCATGTTATTAACAGCCCAGTATCGTACCATTTTTCAAGCTCTTTTAGTAGCACGAGGAGCTCAAATCGGTCAATAAAAAACCGGGATAATATCGACGTTCTTATCCAGAAAAAAGGGTCGATTTTATCCACTACCCGCTATGTTGAAAGCCTGTTGATAACTTGTTGGAATCGTGTCAGCGAATCGTCAATTTCCTGTTGAGAAGTAGTCGCTCCCAAGCTGATCCGAATCGACCCCTCAACAACCTCCTCAGACGCCCCCATCGCAATAATCACGTGGGACGAATCACTCGATCCGCTGGCACACGCTGACCCCGTAGAAATTGCCAGACCGTTAAAATCAGCAGCCAACAGCAAAGCTTGGCGGTTGATGCCGGGGAACGAAATATTGATCGTGTGAGCCATGCGAGAAGCGCCTTGGCCATTGATCACAGCTCCCGGAGCCATCGACAGCAAAGTGGTTTCTAGTTGATCGCGTAGCCGTTTGACGGTTGCTTCACGTTCAGGTGATTGCTGATACTCAAGGAGCGCTTGGTGGAGGCCAGTACAGAGCGCCACGTCTTCAGTACCGGGGCGCGTACCCATCTGTTGAAAGCCACCATAAATCAGCGGTGTCAACTCGATGCCGTTTCTGACTAGCAAACCCCCTACCCCACGCGGCCCGTGAAACTTATGAGCGGTAAAGGTGAGAGCATCGACTCCGAGAGTAGAGAAGTTGACATCGGTCTTGCCTACCATTTGCACGGCATCGGTATGAAAGTAGATACCTTTCTCACGGCACATCAAAGCGGCAGACTGAATCGGTTGAATGACTCCAGTCTCATTGTTGGCGGCCATGATCGATACCACGGCGACCGAGTTTTGTTGTTCTCCTGTGGCCCGATCAAGTTTAGTCTTCAGATCATTCAGATCGCAGACGCCCTCTGAGTCGACAGCGATTGTATCGATTTCGAATCCCAGACTGGCCAGATAATGCGCAGCGCCGATAACGCTGGGGTGTTCGATGGCGCTGATGATAATCCTAGACGCCCCGGTCGCCTCGCGTGCGGCGCGTGCCAAGCCAGAGATGGCCAAGTTGTTACTTTCGGTACCGCCGCTGGTGAGAATCAGTCGATCGGTGCGCATCCCGGAGGAGATACCGCCGAGCATATCGATGATTTCAGAACGCAGTTTTTCCAGCACCAGTCGAGCTTCTTGGCCCAGCCGGTGTTGGCTTGCGGGATTCAAATAGCCTTTTTGGTAGCACTGCGCCATCTTTTGGGCGACCGTAGGACTGATTGGCGTCGTCGAGTTGTAGTCGAGGTAGATAGGTTTCATTATGGGGACGACGATTTTGGAGAAGGCATTTCAAGTAGCATCGCGTCTTTATAGCTCGGATCGAATTCGATCGCTTTGTTCAAAAACCTTTTGGCGTCGGTCGCAGTGCCCGGTTTTGCAACCGATAGGGAGTCGTCAGCCGATCGAGCGCGAGCGACCGTGACATTAGCGGCTTGGAACCATGCTGCGGCCAGTTGCTTGTTCAGTTGTTCTTCAAATTCTTCGTTGGATAGTTCTTCGGGACTGTTGGTGGCAAAATGAAACAGTGTCGGAAGCTGCAGATACAAGCCCTCCCGCACCAGCAACGCAATTTCTGGCCATAGAATTTCCGCTTTTTCCACGTTGTTGCGGTTCCATTGATCGGTGGAATAATCCAAGTATTGGGTTAAAAATCGCGCATCGAAATCGGACGACAGAACGTCGCTGGTTTGAAGAGATTCTGAAACCAGATCCCAGCGTTGCTTGGTGCTATCGGATTTGGGAATTAGATTTAGCGCGACCAGTGAATCGCACTCAGACACGATCGTCGTTAAAAAGCGTTTGCTTCTTATGATGCGGGAAAACGGACTTCGCCAGTACTGAAACTGACGTTGGGTGAACGAGTCAGGAGAAAATTCGACACCGCCGACGGGAAACCCATAGAACTCGATGGCTCCGAGAATCAGGCAAATTAGTGCCAGCACAGGGACGATGAAATAGCGGTTCTTCATAGCGCGAGCTAGAAACAGAAAAAGAGTATCAGGGTTGGGCGTAGCCTTAGATTGGTCTATTTTAGAGCAAATCCACGACATGGACGAGGCTTTGCTGAAACTTCAAGATCGTTCGCCCAGAGCAAGCAGGAAGTAGGCAGTGTAAAGTCTATTCCCTCGGGCGCTAAACAAATCGTCGATCGTAGCCGATGATCAACGCAATTGGGTCCAAGCCCTATGTAATAGAGGTCAGTAAACAGCCTTTCGAAGTCAATCCAGCAGAAGATTGGATAAGTGTCGGTGGGTTTGTCGATTCCTAAGGAACCCGTTTTGTCGCAGTCAGCCACACCAACTGAGCCCGCATTCGATTCCAGTCCCCAAGCCAAACGGCAGCGACTGGAAGCGGTGTTGTTCCTAGCGCGAAAGTCACTGACCACGCGTCGGATCAGCCAGCTTGCTGTTTTGGAGGACGGTACCGAGGCGCGTGTGCTGATCAAGGCGTTAAATGAACACTACGATCAGACAGGCCGATCCTTCCACATCAAACGGGTTGCCGGAGGATTCCAATTACTGACGCGGCCTCAATTTTTCGATTGGATCAACCGGATCAAGAAATCGGCACCTATGATCCCGCTGTCAAAGTCGGCTCAGGAAACACTGACGGTAATCGCCTACCGGCAGCCCATCATTAAGGCGGATATTGAAACCGTCCGGGGTGTAGGCTGCGGTGAGATGCTCAGACAGCTTCTGGAAAAAGGACTGATCAAGATCGCCGGTCGCAGCGAGGACTTGGGGCGTCCATTTCTCTATGCCACGACACGGCAGTTCCTGACAGAATTTGGCTTTGGCAGCATCGAGCAATTGCCAGAGTACGAGAGTTTGGGCGAACCGGGGTTACCCAACTGGAACCCCGAAGCAGACCAATACGAAGAAGATCAGCAAGATGATGAATTAGACGAAGAAGACGACGATTGGGACGCCGAATTAGACGAAGAGTAAACACCCAAAAGGCGTTTGATGGCCCTGTCGGTGGTTCACCGAACGCGGCCAGAATCTTTTTTGAAAAACTATTTGACAGACCAGCTTATTGGAAATATTTTCCAGACTGCGAAGCATTATAAGATTATCTTCACCGGTTCACTTATTGGCCTAAACCGATGTCTATTTTGCCCCGGACAACCATTGCAGGGACGGATTTTCAATAGTAGAACCTGTTCCGCTCAAAGCTACTTATCTTGCCTATTTGGCAAGGACTCAAATCACCCTCAACCTAAGACCACCGATATATTGCGATCACAAGGAGTACATCAGTGAATCAACTACCAGAATCTACATCTCAGAACGCTCGCTCTACGGCCGTGGTTGAAGAAGATCGCGATTTGAATTTGCTCTCGCCCAAAGAGGTCAGAGACATGCTTTCAGACTCCTCAGACGCGCCCGTTTCGTCGGTGAGTTTGTTGCGTCATCACAACGTCGAATTCATCAACAATTTCGTTTTCGCGTCGGTGGAAGACGACGACGACGACGAAGACGACGAAGTGGAAGAAGATGAAGAACTCGAAGGTGACGATGAATACGAAGAAGTCGACGAAGAGTCAGATGAAGATGACGACGAGTATGAGTACGTCGAAGAAGGTGATGAAGAAGAAGGTGACGATGAGGAGTATGAATACGAGTACGAGGACGGAGAAGAATCCGACGGAGAAGATGACGACGAAGAAGACGATGACGAGTATGAGTACGTAGAAGTCGACGATCCAGATTCAGACGAAGACGACGAGTATGAGTACGAATACACTTACGAAGACGAAGACGGAAATGAAGTCGACGACGACGAAGAAGATTCAGACGAAGAACTCGACGATCTAGAAGAAGACGAGTGGGAAGAAGTCGACGACGATGACGGACTGGACGACGAAGACTGGGATGACGACGACGATGATTGGGACTGATTAAATTTCAATCCGTCAGTCGCCCAACTGAAACAATCGCTTCATCGCCTCTAATAGTCCGCCAGAGTCATCAAGTCCGCCAGAATCATCACTTTTTTCAGCGTTGATCGATTTCAGCGGCGGGTGCAAAATCTTATTCACCAAGCGGTGAAATGACTGTTCAACGACCGCTTCTTCTTCCGGCGATAGATCAAGCCGATTCAACAGACGTTCTAGCTCGGCGTCTTTAGCAGTGTTGGCTTGTTGTTTCAATAGAGCGATCGTCTGACCGCTGTTGCGGCGGTGAATATCTTGAAAGAAATTGGCCGTCTCTTGCTGAATGATCTTTTCCGCTTTCGGCCACTGGCTTTGCCGGCTCTTACGGTTCTTCTCACACTGTTTCTGCAAGTCGTCCAGCGTATACAAAAACACATTGGGCAGCTCGCCAATCTTCGAATCAAAGTCGCGCGGAATCGCTAGGTCTAACACCAATAAGGGCTGCTTCCGGCCGCTGCCAGAGAGGTCCTTGAACATGGCTGTGGTTACGACAGGTTCTTTGGCGCTGGTGGTGCTGACGATCAAATCGGCGGCGGCGATTTGCTGACCAAGATCGTCCCAATCGGCCACTTGACCGTTAAACTTCTCGGCCAGTGATTCGGCTTTGGAACGTGTTCGATTGACAACGACGATGTCTTTGCCATTTTTAGCTGCCAGATACGTCAGCGTCTCCTCGGCCATTTCGCCCGCACCGAGGATCAAGATTCGTTTGTTGTCCAGCCGTTCAAAAATCTCCCCTGCCAGCACGTTTACCGCCACGCTCGGTACGCTAATACGATTGGCGTGTATATCGGTCTCGGTAGCAACGCGTTTGGCGACCTTCATCGCGGTTTGAAAGACTTGATGGGTCAGCGGGATCTGGTGCCCCGTATCTACGGATAATTGATAAGCCTGTTTCACTTGCGACAGGATCTGAGCCTCACCGACAATCATACTGTCCAACGATGCGGCCACGCGGAACAGGTGGCCGATTGCTTCTTGATTTCGGTGAGCGAACAAATTGGAAGAGATATCGCCACTTTTCAAACCCCGTTCGGAAGCCAGAAAATCGATCATCTGCTCCGAAGTTGGGACGCCTTCAAGCGTTTTTCCGGCAGCATACAACTCAGTGCGGTTGCATGTCGAAATCAAAACAGCTTCAGCGCGCGGAAACGTCGAGTGAAACTTATTCAAAAACGTCTTCACTTGGTCGGGCGTGAAGGAAAGTTTCTCCCGAACTGAAACGCTCGATTGATGGTGGCTGCAGCCAATAACGTGAAGGTTCATGAGATACCTCCAATGCCGTGCAAGCGTCTTGGCGTTTTGTACCCTACAAATTTATCGACATAGAAAACACCAAGAACCTTGCTCCCCCTCTCCTCGAGATTTCGGACCTTACCGCTGACCACACTGATCAATCGCCTTCCGAAATCACGAGGAGAGGGGGTTGGGGGGTGAGGAGTTTTCAGCATACCCTTGTATTGCTCGTTTGTTCTTCGACTGGGAGAAGGGAACGCGAAAAATTGAGTTAGTCTCACATGGTGCGGAGCGGATTCCGAACCCGTGCTCACCACATCAGGAGTCGCGTGCCCAAACTGGAGAACAATCAATAGCTCAACCAGCAGAAATAGAAAACTGATCGACACCAGCCAAGCAATCTTTTTGCCTTGTCTGGCCGGTTTGTAAACGACGCTGAACACGGTCGTTGCCAACAGCCACAGAAACAGAATCGCCGAAGACCAGATCACTGGATCGCTCCATGGAATCGATGGCGTGCTAGTTTCAGCCGATTGTTTGACCATCACCAACGGGATCCCCGAAGCGAGTCCGCATCCGAACAGCAGCGTAGAGATCGCCAAAGATCGCTCGGCCGATTCCTGCAGCCACTCTAGCGACGGCAGTTTGAACCATCCGGTTAGTTTTTGTTTTAGTCTGCGCGCATTGATCAGATACATCACACTAAAAACAAACCCCAGAGCGACAGTAACTGTACCCAGCAACAGCGCGCTACCGTGAATCATGTTCCAGACTGTTTTCGCTCGACTGGGAGAAAACGAACTGGAATCACCGAAGGAAGTACTGACCAAGATCAACAGTAACGTTACTGGAAGTAGAAACAGTCCGGTCAACGAGTTCGGCTTTTGCACTGTCAGCCACAAATAGGACGCCGCCAACACCCAAGCCACCGCCAGTCCCCAGCCCAACCAGCTGCCCAACCAAATCCCGTCGCTGCCGACGGACGATTGCGTGTGGTAGACGATGTAAACCGTATGGGCAAACAATCCAGCGGCCGTCAGACCCAGCCGGAGAACCGTCCGGAGTTTGGTCTGGAAGAACATACGCGACACCTCTAGCGCAAACACCACGATGTAGCTTGCGGCGAAACAGGTGATCGATATTTTTTGTAACCAGTCCAAGTGTGGTTCCTAGTGTCGCCTTTGGCGGAGAACGAAGTGTTGAGCTGATGTTTTCCTTCAACCAACACACATCAGCACTTAAATCTAACCCTGATCTTCCTTATTTGATTTGCTCAAACCGCACTCTTGCAACTTTTTGTAAAGCGTATTCCGGTTGATACCCAACAGCTGAGCCGCTTTTGTTTGGGTATTATTACAGTTCTCCATCACTTGGACCAGCAACTCGCGCTCGACCGGTGCAACGATTTGTTTGTACAAGTCGTCGGTATTCGCCTCAACCTTGGAGATGCGGTTGTAGACAAACTCGCTGACCAACGACTCTTCATCCGAAGGCCGAAACACGGCGCTTGCTGCTGCTGCCCGATCACCGGTGACCGCATTGGGAAGTAAATAAGATTCAAGCACATCGCCTTGGGCCAATACGACCGCCCTTTCGATATAGTTCTGCAACTCGCGCACGTTCCCGGGCCAGTTGTAATCGTTAAGCGCCGCCAGCGCGTCCGGAGCGATCGAGGTTACGGGGCTTAGATTCTTCTTACTGTAGATCTTAAGAAAATGTTTGGCCAACAATTCGACATCGCCGGTGCGTTTTCTTAAAGGCGGTAAATTGATTGGCAGCACATTCAGACGCCATAAAAGATCCTCGCGAAAGTTACCCTCGGCGACCGTTTTTGCCAGATCGCAATTACTGGCCGCGATCACGCGTACATCGACCGAGACCGTTTTGGTGTCGCCAACGCGCTCAAACTCACGCTCTTGCAATACTCGCAGCAGCTTCACTTGCAGCGTGGATGACGTTGAATTGATCTCGTCCAAAAAGATCGTACCGCCATGAGCCGCCTCAAACCGGCCCGTGCGATCTTTGACCGCGTCGGTAAACGAACCTTTGACATGCCCGAACAGCTCGCTGGCTAGAAGGCTCTCAGTCAGAGCACCACAGTTCACACGAACAAACGGACCACTTTCGCGAGCACTCAACTGGTGCAGTGCTCCAGCGATCAGTTCCTTTCCTGTTCCCGTTTCGCCCAACAACAAAACAGACGCTTGGCTTTGGGCGGCCATGCGCGTCATGCGGTAGACTTCTGTCATCGCCGGAGAATTTCCAATCAGCCCTGGCAACGGCGATCCGTCGATCGCTTCAAAAGGAGATTTTAGCGCCATAGTGGTCCGTAAGGTGGTTCAATGGTTGCCAATAAATTTGGCATTGAGAAGTCTCTGGTCCAGCCAGAGACTTTTCTGATCTCGATACTGAGGTGCCGTATCAAAGTATTAAATCATATATGCATAACTTATTAGCATCGACGTTGAATTCAATCGCAAAAGGTCTGTTTCTGATGGCGGTGATCGCCAATCGAACCGGATGTTCCCTTAATATGATGTAACGTCACCCTACACTCCGCAAACCGCCAGAAAAACAGGCTGCCCATTAGTAGCCGCTTGTCTCCGAGAAGCGTATCCGCCTTGGAGAGGTAGTGATTGTATTGAATAACCCGACGCGTAAGCGAGGAATAGCAGGGATCATCGAGGCTCCTCGCTCACGCGTTGGGTTACCAATTGCACTTAATGTTCCAAGCGTTTGATAAAATCAGCGCCTCAGAGGGACCTACAAACAAAAAAGCACCCGTTTCTCGATCTGAAACGGGTGCTTGATGCTTGTGCGTTTGGAGTCTGCTTCAGCTCGATAATTCGGCGTGACCGAAAGCGGGCCTGCTACTAATTAGGCGATCGAGCTGATTTGGACTTTGACGTACTTCTGGCGATGGCCAGTACGGCGCTTGCTGTTTTTACGTCGTCGGAACTTTTGGACGTAGATCTTGTCGCCTTTGGTTTCGCCGATGACTTTGGCAGTCACTTTTGCACCATCTACGGTGGGAGTGCCCAATTTGAAGTCGCCTTCGCCTTTAGAAACGGCCAAAACCTTATCAAAAGTCAGTTCAGAACCCGCTTCGAGGCTGCGGAAGTCAATCTCAAGGAACTGGCCTTCTTCGACTTTGTATTGGTGACCGCCGTCAGAGATAATCGCGTACATACTTGGTTTACCGGATTTTGAACTGTAAATGTCGGGGATTCGGGCTGACCTTCAGGCCGATTCGAGCCGCGAATTTTAGACAACCTCGGCTATTCCGTCGACCCAAAAAAAGGAATTTTGCCAATCTCCCTCGGCAAACCCAAGAATATCCGATGTTTTAGTGGCGTAAGCTTCCAGCTTGCGAATTTTAAGCTGGAACAGAGCAGTTGTGGTGCGGGTGCGCTGGAGCAAAGCTTTGGGGTTAGCCGTATTGGCGCTAGCCACGGTTCCGTCGATCAAAACCGGGGCGACCGCCCAAACGGCTAACATTCGCGAGATCCGCTACCTTTAAACTCTCCCGCAGCATGGCCATTCCGGCAAGATTTCCCCCTCCGAACTCTCACCACAACCTGTTAAACTACCGGACTTTGAAGCAATTCCCGCAAATCAGCACCACCATGCACAAACTGTACATCGAAACCGTCGGCTGCCAGATGAACATGCTCGACAGCGAAATGGTCGTCGCCGACCTGCGCCGCCAAGGCTACGAGCTGGCCGGGGATGTCGATAGCGCCGATACGATCCTGCTCAACACGTGCTCCGTCCGTGAGCAGGCCGAAAACAAAACTTACAGCTCTCTGGGCCGGCTGAGGAAAGTCAAAAAAGAGAACCCGGAAAAGATCATCGGCGTGATGGGCTGCATGGCGCAGAAAGACCAACAGCTGATCTTCCAACGCGCACCCTACGTCGATCTGGTCGTCGGGCCGGGCCAGCTGCAGCAGATCCCCGGTTTGATCGAGAAAGCGCGTATCGAAGGCGGCCAGCACACGGCCGTCAGCTTGGGTCGTACTTCAGGCAAACTGCAAGACATCAAACGTAGCCACGAGACGTTTGATCCGATGCGCGATCCGACGATGCGTCCGAATCCGTTTCAAGCTTTCTTGCGGATCCAAATTGGATGCGACAAATTTTGCACTTACTGCATCGTGCCCATGACGCGCGGCCCGGAACAGGGACGACACCCTCAAGAAATCTACGACGAAGCCGTCGTTCTGGCCGATCAAGGTGCCAAAGAAATCACGTTGCTGGGTCAAACGGTCAACAGCTACCGCCACATCGACACGGATAAACAGGAAACGCGGCTGGCCGATTTGCTGGTTCGCCTGCACGATATCAGCGGACTGGAACGAATCAAATTCGTGACCAGCTATCCCAAAGACATGACACTGGATCTCTTGCAGACGATCCGCGATCTGAAAAAAGTGTCTCCGTACCTACACGTGCCACTGCAATCAGGTTCCGACGCGGTTCTAAAACGAATGAAGCGCGGTTACACCGTGGGCGACTACCGAGACATGATGGCCCGCATCAACGAAACGTTGGGCGACGCGGCAGCCGTGTCGAGCGACTTTATTGTCGGGTTTTGTGGCGAGACTGAGGCTGAGTTTCAAGAGACGGTGGATCTGGTGAAGGAGTGTCGGTTCAAAAACAGTTTCATCTTCAAGTACAGCGAGCGTCCCGGCACCAAAGCGGCCGGTCATCTGCCAGACGACATTCCATTTGACGTCAAACGTCGCCGCAACAATGAATTGTTGGCCGTCCAGAATCAAATCAGCGAAGAGGACAATCAAAAATTCCTTGGCCGGACGGTCGACGTATTGATCGAAGGGCCCAGTAAACGACACGACGCGGCGGTGAACAAAGTCGCCCGCGGTGAAGAAGAAACCAAAAGTCTAGAAGACCTCGATCGCGTGGTCGTCGGCGATCCGGCTGCAGCCAAAGCCAAGGATCCGGGGTTGGTTCAATTGAGCCCTGCGACGGGCAAGCCGATCGATGAATTCAAGAATCACGTTGCCGACCAACAAGAAACGGTCGTAGAAGAATATCAGCGATCGGGCCAAATGATGCAGCTGACCGGCCGAACGCACTGTGACCGAATTGTCGTGTTCGATGGCAACCCACGTCTGATTGGTCAAACGTTGCCGATTGGAATCTATGATATTAGTGGACTGACGTTGATGGGCACCGTGGTTACCGACCAAGCTGTCGGGCTAGTCAGTTTGCAGAAGTCGTAGCGCAAGCGTCCGGGTAAGTTTGGCTTGCCAAGAAAATTGTTTTATCGGTGCAACGTGTTGCGTTCGTTCTGGAAACTGATCACTCTGACCATCGCCACGTGGGACCGCTGCAACGCTTCGCGTATGTCGGCGGCGATGACGTTTTACACGATCCTCTCCTTGGCACCGATGCTGATGATCGCCGTCGCGATTGCGGGCTATCTTTACGAAGGCGAACAGGTTCAACAGGAAATCATTGAACAACTTGCCCAAGTCGCCGACCAACAGACCGTTAACACTGTCGAAGGGTTATTGCGTAACGCGACCAAACCCAAAGCAGGTCTGGTGGCCGGTACGATCAGTTTGTTGATCAGTCTGTTGGGAGCCTCGGGCGTTTTTTCTCAATTGTACGAGACCTTCAACGACATTTGGGACGTGCCCAGCGAGGACCGCAGCGGTTGGTGGTTCATGGTGCAGAAGCGTCTGATTGGAATTGGCGTCGTGATTCTGATTGGCGTTTTGTTGGTGGCCACGTTGGTAATGAGTTCCGTGATCGCGTACGTCAACACATTGGTGCAAGACACGGCGCCTCAGGTGGAGGGTTGGCTGAACTTGGCCGATCAAGGTTTGATGTATTTGTTGATGCCGTTGGTGTTCACGGCATTGTTTTGGTTTTTCCCAGCGACGGAAGTGAAGTTCCGCGACGTTTGGCCAGCGGCGATTCTGACGGCGTTTCTGATCGGCGCCAGCCGTTATTTGGTTGGTTTCTATTTGCAGTTCTCTTCCACCAGCGAGGTCTATGGCGCAGCCGGATCGTTGGTCGTGTTGCTGATCTGGTTGTACATCGTCGGGCTTTGTCTGTTCTTTGGCGCGTCGTTTTGCTATTCGTACGGACGCATCCGTGAGGAGTCGTTAATCGGCAAACAAGAACCTTCTCTCGATTTGGCACTGGAGACGGAGACAATCGAGGTAGTTCGTCGGACGGAATGGTCGTTACCCGACCTACGTGATCGAAGCGCCAGAGAAGAATCGTAACTGGGTGCCATGCTTCACGCCTTATAGGACAGGAGCGAACGTTGAGAGCAGGCATGCTTACGCGATAAGATAGGTAGTGTTTAACGTAGCGTGAGCATGCTTCGGGTGGCAGGCTTGAAACAACCACGATTATTTGCGTAAGCATGGCACCCAAGCTAAGTATCTGAAGTTTGCGTAGCGTTGGGTAAGCTTCTAGCTTGCGAATTCTATTGGAATAGTTCGCGAATCAAATCAATAAACTCTGATAACTGGAGTTGATCCGAACAATACGGATTGGCTCGCATCACGAGCAACCCTTGACTGGTTATCGAATCAAACAATTCGAAAACGATACGACTTGCTTCGCGTCCTATCTTAGAATCGGCATTCGCGCTGGCCATCTTCTTCGCTTGTTTCCATTCTGACTCGGTCATCATGGCGATAATTGAGTACAGGTCGAGAGCATGATGACTTCCATTTCCTTTGGCTCGATCATCAACTTGATCGCGCAACGCGAACAGCTTCATCAGAGAATACGTAAACGGGTGTGGCAAATACACGGACTTGTTTGCTGATTTCCCATCTTCACCAATCTGGAAATTGACTTCTTGTAAGTGTTGATCGAGTGTGATTGCTTCATCGGTTGGGTGAGCATGAACTTTGACGCTCGGATTTGGACGAACTCGACGCTCATCTACTTTCAAACCGGTACCATCAAAGCTTGAACGTGGCCCAGTTAGCAGGTCGATCTTGATTCCTCGTGAAATAAACCCGTCCGGATCGTCTTTGCGGAACTGATAATGCTCGGCTCCTTTGACGGGAGTGTAGCCAAGTTTGTCTAGGGCCGATTTCAAGGAAGCCAATCGAGTCGAATCGCACAGCAATTCAGGTCGCAAAAAAAGATCCAGATCGTTCGTGGATCTGGCTTCTGGCCAATGATCAAGCAGCGTGCGGTTTCCTGAACGCTCAAGAATCGTTCGTCGCAAATACAATCCGTAGCCGCCACCAAGAATGATTGGGCAGGCCGTTGAATCGAGGTTCAAAAGCAGTTCCTGCAGGCTTTTCTCGAGGCTGGCAAGTTCGCTCATTGAGGAACTCCCCCTTTGAGTAATCGTTCACGAACTTGGTCGGCAGTTTCTCGATCTCGTTTATCACCGCGCATCAATTCCAACCAAGTTTGCAACGGAGAGGCCCACGGAAGTTGCTCATCAACTTGCACATCAAAATAGTCGATCGGGCGTTTTGACTTGATGAGCACGACATTCTCAAAACGATCGGTTTCTTCCGCTGGATTATCGTTGGTTGGAACTTCACTCGATCCGGCTTTGCCCGTCATTCGATTGGCAAGCGTCGTCGGATCAGGGGTATACAGTTGGTAAATTTCAGCACGTTGCATAACCGCGTATTGGGATATCGAACTGATCCCGTTCACGACAGCAAGTTGACCAGAGACGTTTGTATAGAAACTGACCCACTCGCGTAGGTCGTCCGTTTCCACTTTTAGTTTTACAGACGGTTGGTCTTCAAGCGGTTCATCATTGCGTTGAAGTTTATCCAGCAACAGATCGCGTTGAAGCAACCGAATGGATCCGTCTTTTTCGCGAGCAGTAATTAGGTCTTGTTCGAGAGTCTTGAGGGCTTTGGAAACGGTACTTAGCCCGATTGGCTTGGTCAAACCAGTTGCTGACAATAAGTCCCGTTGAACGATTGCTTGGCGAAGGGATCGAAGCGAAGGGAATGAATTCTGTTCAGCAAAGATCCTTGCCACCAGAGACGTTTTCCCGCGATAAACGTTCTTGATGGTCGCGGTGCTTTTGAAGCGATTGGGT
This sequence comes from uncultured Pirellulaceae bacterium, assembly GCA_938036435.1. Lineage (GTDB taxonomy): Bacteria > Planctomycetota > Planctomycetia > Pirellulales > Pirellulaceae > Mariniblastus. Next base: position 22,771 of record CALHPU010000115.1, read on the forward strand.
TGTCCGGTGCGATAGACTTTCAGTCGACCCGGAATTGTGATGACTCCATTGCCACACAAATCGACTCCGCTGATTCCCAGCCGTTCCAGTTCATCAAGTTGTTCCGGTTTAAGATACGGCAGCAACAACATCGGATAAGTTCCATCAGGTAGATCCCAAGACTGGATTTGCAGAACCGCTGCGGCAAACTCTTTGGGCGTGCCCAGCCGTTTGCACTCGACAGCAAACGTAGCTTCATCGTCGTCCCAAGTCGCATCAACAATCGCATCGTACAGGTTGTCACCCGTAAGCGCAGCAGTTTCCCGCATCTGCAGTGTGACTGGTGCAAGACAGATCGGGCTCGATTTTAGCTGAGCGAGCATCTCGGATTCAGTTTTTGTTTCCTGATTCATAACGATTTCCTATGTAAGAAAATAGCACGAAACAGGATATGTGTTGCTGAAAACAACGAAAAAGTAGCCTTTTTCCCAACAAATTAGCGAAAACCAACTTCGGCCGATGTGACATTAAGAAGTGCCGTAGGTGTTCACGAAGTCATTTTGGTTCTTCCTGGCGGCGGATGTGAAATTCAGTGACGTTTGGCCCGCGGCGATTTGACAGCCTTACTGATTTACGCCAGTCGTTACTTGGTGGGATTCTATTTGCAGTTCTCTTCCACCAGCGAGGTCTATGGCGCAGCCGGATCGTTGGTCGTGTTGCTGATCTGGTTGTACATCGTCGGGCTGTGTCTTTTCTTCGGCGCGTCGTTTTGCTATTCCTACGGACGCATTCGCGAGGAATCGCTTGTCGCAAAGAAGGAACCCTCTCTCGATTTGGCATTGGAGACCGAGACGATCGAGGTCGTTCGCCGTAGTCTATCGGCAATATTTTGTGCCACCATCGCCTCGGTCACATCAAAACCAGCGGCTCACTAGCTGGAAGCTCGCTTGTTTCTATGTCTAAGTCTAACGTGGATCGATGTCTTCAGGTTGGGTAGAATCCTGTTCCTGTATATGCACATGCTATTTGACGAAGAAAACCATGCTTGAATCATTCGACATTATCCGAAATGTTGGTCGCTATGAAACAGTTTCCAACACGCCGAGCTTTGGAAAGTTAACGCTAGTGTATTCTGAGAACGGAAAGGGAAAAACGACACTTTGTGCAGTTTTACGTTCGCTTGCAACTGGTGATGCAAATACTTTGCTAGAGCGAAGACGACTAGCTTCCAGCCAGCCACCAACAGTTGTTGCCAAGATTGACGGCAATAGCATCGCTTTTTCACCATCAGGTTGGAATAGCGAATATTCAAAACCAGTGTTGGTGTTCGATGAAACTTTTGTCAACGACAACGTATTTTCTGGACTGTCAGTGGGGGCAGGTCAGAGAAAAAATTTACATGAACTTGTTTTGGGAGCACAAGGCGTAGGTTTCCAGCAAACCGTCGTTCAGTTAACGAACGAAATTGCCGAACTTCACAACACTCTTCGAGAAAAGCAAAGCAATCTTACGAAGGACATCATTGGTCGACTAACCCCAGAGGAGTTTTGCAATTTGCAGAATGAAACGGGACTTGAAAAAGCAATTGTTGCTGCTGCCAAAACGGTTGCCGTGATAGAGTCTTCGTCAACTGTTGCAGCCGCTAAAGTTTTTGAATCAGTGAGTATTCCAAACACTGAGCAAACAAAGATTCGAGAGCTACTAGGTTCCTCGCTCGAGGATGTTCATCAAGAATCGGTCAATGCTGTGACTCAGCATGTCAAAGCATTGGGATCAGGTGCCGAAGCATGGATTTCCCAAGGAAGTAGTTTTGCTTCAGACTTGAAAGATAATGAATGTCCATTTTGCGGTGAATCGCTTGATTCATCAGCAATGTTTAAACATTATGAAACCTACTTCTCGGCAGCTTATGAAAAGCATTTGCGAGAAATTCGTGAGTGTAAAGAAATTTGGGAGAAGTCTTTCGGCGGTGATACTTTGGCAGGATTTGTCGGAAGGATGGGAGAACTCAAGTCGCGATATGAGTTTTGGAACGATCATATAGAGCTTCCCGAATTATGACACGACACCTCAGAAATAGAAGATGCTTGGAAAAGGTTAAGGAAAAGCGTCTCTGGATTGTTTCAAGAGAAGCTCGCTAATCCGTTGGGTACCGTAAATATTCCCGAATCAGTCAGCGTAGAGTTCGACAAGCTTATTGGATTAGAATCAGAATTGAGGGAATTTTGTGGAGCATTGATCGTAAAAAATGAGGAAGTCAAGCGCATTAAAGAACAAGCAGAACATGGAAGCTTGGTAAATGCGAAAAAAGAACTAGAGCGATTACAGACCATTGCACGACGATTTGAGCCGGCCAACATTGCATTGTGTCTTGAGTACGTAGCGGCGAAAGAAGCAAAATTGGAAGCCGAAGTTCGCAAAATCGAAGCCAAAGATGCACTGAATAATTATCGCAACACTTCCTTCCCCGAATGCCAGACGGCAGTGAACCGTTTCTTGCTTCGATTTAATGCAGAATTTTCATTAGAAAGCTTCAGACCTGTCGATCCCCAAGGTCAGCCAAGTTCGAACTATGCATTCACCATCAATCAAAAATCAGTCCCGATTTCATCGGCTCAAGCCGAACCTTGTTTTGGTACCACGCTTAGCACTGGCGATAAAAATACTCTGGCGTTGGCATTTTTCTTTGCATCGCTTGAATCCAATCCAGATCTCTCAAATGCAATCGTGGTAATTGATGATCCGGCGTCGAGTCTAGATGATGGACGAACAGTGGCAACTGCACAAGAAATTCAAAGACTTGTCGGTGTTACTAATCAAGTCGTAGTTTTGTCTCACTCAAAGAGATTGCTATGCGAGGTTTGGGGCAATGGGAACCATGCGAGCTGTAAAAGTATGAAGATTGTGAATGCTGGGATAGATTCGTCGACGATTGAATCATGGAATGTTACCGACGCTTACGTTAGCGATTACGACCGCAGACACGATATCATTCGAAATTACGTAGAGAATACAGTTGGGCAAGCCAGTGAGGTTGCAATTTCATTACGGCCAGCATTAGAAGGCTACCTGAGAACGGCTTGTGTAGAAAATTTCCCACCGGGAACGCTGTTAGGAGCATTCACTGGCCACGCGAAGAATATGGAAGCAAATGGAAATCCGATTATTTCTTCAGCTGAGCTTGCTGAGTTGGATGTACTTCGGGAGTATACGAATCGTTTTCATCACGAAAATCCAAGCTGGCAAGCAGAGCTCGCAAATATCAACGAAACAGAGCTTAGAGGCTTCGCGAGTCGCGTACTCGAATTTACGCGGGCGATGCGAAGAATATAGTTTGTCTAGACAAAAGAACAAAGCGAATGATGTTGCGTCGCCTTCGGTTAGAAAATCACGAAGCAGAAATACCTCAGAGATATGATTCTTTTTCTGCTAAGGCTTACCGTATCGCGCTCGACGAAAGGCACGCTCCAACGATCGGGAAAACAACTCCCAATAGTCGTCTTGAAACATAAATAACATGATCTGGACGATGAGACTGACCAGCAAAAATGCAAGGAAGACGCGCGAGCAGAAAATGTTTCGGCGGGTTGTTCGAGAAGTGGTGTTCATGCTTGAAGCCTCCCACGACAAGATATCAGAGTTCAGACGACGCCTAATTCTACTTGCTTTCTAGCCCGCGCCAGAGAACGAAACCCTCGATCGCTTGGTACTCGGCAAGGCCGAGTTGATCGTAGGTCTGTGCCGTTTGGGCGTTCCGCGCTTCGGCGCGTTGCCAAAACTCTCGCGCATCGGGACCGGGGAATAACGCCCGATCCTTCTGAGACTCATGCTTGAAAATAGCAACCCGTTTGCGATCGACCTCTTGCGGACTTAGCGGCACCGCCATCTCGATCTCGTGCGGAGCCCATTCCTGCCAAGCACCTCGATATAGCCAAACCTTACATTCCTTCATCCAGTCTTGATCGGCGCACTGTTGGCAGGCTTGAAAGAC
>CALHPU010000116.1 GCA_938036435.1 uncultured Pirellulaceae bacterium
GGCCAGTAAAAGAGCACGCTACCGTCCCAAAGGAGAACGCCCCAAAACGGGACTCCCGATAATAAAAAGTATTGGAGCCAAAGAAAAGCAACTGCTCCAACGCCTGCTCAAAACTGCAGCATAAAGTCGTTCACGGCGTTGGCCTGAAGCTGGGAAGGCTTATTTTTCTGTAGATGCACAACGAAAGAATTTTCTCAACTCGACAGCCAATATTTCAGTCACTAGGGCGAATAGAGGACACTAGAGAAGATTTGAGAACACTGGAGAACATTGCCGCCCTCGACCGGCATTGGGACAGTTGTCCCGGTATGCGATAATCAATGGTTGATTTTTGATGAGAATTGCTGATAGAAGACGGCACGGTGATGGACACGACGTTTGAGAAGTTTCTGGTCTGGATAGATGGCGTTGGCGGCTACCTCGTTTGTGGCCAATCCGAACATCAGCTTGGCCAAGCGATTGCCGACACAGACGTGTCGATTCCGTTGCGTGGTGATATCAAAAGAAAACACGCTACGATTAGAAGCGTCGATGGGAATCATGTCTTGTGGCCGCTAGGTCAGGTCCATATTGATCAACGTCGGATTGAGCAACCTGTCGTGCTGAACTCCGGGCAGGTGTTTCGAATGGGCGACTTAGTGGCGATGAAATATCGCAAGCCGCATCCATTTAGTGCAACGGCCGTGCTGGAGTTTGAGTCACGTCATCGAACTTTTCCTTGGTCCGATGCTGTTTTGTTGGCTGGTGATACGATTGTGATGGGCCCTCAGCAGCGCAATCATATTGTTTGTCCAAAATGGACCGAAGATGTTGTGTTGTTTCGTCGATTGGGAAAATGGCACTGCAAATCGAAGACGAAGATTCAAATCGATGGAGCCGCCTGTACTCCCAATACACAACTGCTGGGGAACAGTCACGTCGAAAGCCAAGAATTTTCCTTTAGCATCGAAGCTTTGTGATTTATTGGCCTGTCCTTTAGTCCAGCATGGCCATTGATTGCAGTATATAATTGAGGTTCCTCTCTCTCTCTTACGGTCAGAAAAGTACTGAATGAAGTTCACTTATCCCAGTGGCGCTAAACCTCTTGCGGGTTATACGATCAAGCGCGGGATCGGCATTGGCGGATTTGGAGAAGTCTACTTTGCGATCAGCGACGCGGGTAAGGAAGTTGCGTTGAAGAAAATTCAGCGCAACATGGATGTCGAGTTGCGCGGTGTGCGTCACTGTTTGAATCTGAAGCATATCAACCTCATCTCTCTGTGGGACATACGCAGTACTGGATCAGGCGAGAGCTGGGTGGTGATGGAGTATGTTCCCGGCAAGTCTTTGGAAGATGTGGTCGAAGAAAATCCACGTGGAATGCCACAGCAAGAAATCAAGAAGTGGTTCAGTGCCACTGTCGCTGGTGTCGATCACCTTCACAAACACGGCATCGTTCATCGTGATCTCAAGCCTGCCAATATTTTCCGAGACGATGATCAACAGGTAGTCAAAATCGGCGACTACGGGCTGTCAAAATTCATTTCTTGCAATCGTCGATCGGGTCACACAGAGTCAGTGGGTACGTTTCACTACATGGCTCCTGAGATTGGCAACGGTGTTTATGGCAAGGAAATCGATATCTATGCCTTAGGAGTGATTTTTTACGAAATGCTGACCGGTGATGTACCGTTCGATGGTGAAAGCTCACAAGAAATCATCATGAAGCATCTAACGGCCGACGTTCGTTTAGAAAAAGTGCCACCTGCGTTCCATCGCGTGGTCCAGCGCGCGCTAGAGAAAGATCCACGCATTCGTTACGGATCTGTATCTGAAATGTTGCAAGAATTACCATGGAGTGACGTCATCTCCGGCCAACATTTGGCGGCGAGTAAATTCAGTGGAACCTTCGCCGATGGAACCTTCGCCGATCCGGGCGATACTTCCGCTGGCAGCCAAAGGACAGGAGCCGTCATCGAGCCGTTATTCGTTAGCGGTGACAATATGAGGATCGTGCGCCCCGATAATGTTCTGGGGCCAATAAACGAATCATCCATCGGTATGGACGACTCCCACCGACGAGAAATTGACAAAATCACGGCCAGTCACCCCGGCAGCCAAATAACCAAACCTTCAAAAGCCGAGGTTGATACTGTTCAAGTTACTCGCACGGAAGATGACCGACCGCGGGAAGCTGTGCAGACTGCGTCGCATGATGCGTTTGCGACCTCCGGTGTTGATTCTGCCGATGTGCTGCAAAAAGAAAAACGAGAAAGCAAGTGGAACCAATTTCGTTGGTGGTGGACAGATAGCGCGGGCGCGACGGTGGGTAAGCTGTTGATGTTGGTTGTTGGTAGCGCCGTTGCTCTGTCTAGCGCTACGGCGCTGCACGGCATCGGAATACTAATGAGTGCTAGTCTTTTAGCATGGTTTATGGTTCGGCATAAAATTGTTCCATTACAATTGTCACTGGAAGATCGGGTCGACCTGAAAGCGACTCATCCGGGCAAAGATCGACTAGAAGAGGACGATCGCCCGGCTCTGGATAAGCAAGGTCGATATCTTGCCGCGGCTTTTGGCGTCAATGACGAGCAGCTTAGTCTGACGCGTCGGTGGCTGATGGAGCGTTCGTGGCGTGACCGAGTGATCGAGTCTCTTGGATCAGTATTGTTGGCGTCGCTTTCGTGTGTCGCCCTGAATTTGTTGGCGATAGCGGTTTGTCCGAACGTCGAAAACGCGACGGGTGATTGGGTCTGGTCATGGTTTGCTTGGCTGACATTGGTTAGTATTTTTTCTTGCACGATTTTGCTGCTGTTGGGAAAGTTATGGGAGCATCGTTCTAGCACCGTCGCCGCTCAACGCATCATGATGTTGGTCGCCGGTTCGGCGATTGGCGTTGCCGGCTGGACTTTGGCTGACTTTTTAAGGGTTGAGCTGGGCGCGGATCTCTTCGCAACGGCAACTCCGACGTGGGCTTCGTGGTCCGAGGTTGCTCAAATCAAAAACGTACCCGCCGCGCTGGCGTGGTTGTTTGTGTTGGTGGGTTTGTTCGGCGTGCTGCGTTGGTGGCATCAAGCAGATCCCGCCAGAAAGACGCGGTTGAGTCTGAGAACGGTTTGTTTGTGTTTTGTCTGGGCCTTGGTCTTTAGCTATATTTTGGGTCAGCCGGTTACCAAATATTGCCTGTTGGCGATCGTGGTATCGATCTCAGTTCAGTTGGCTGCACCACGGATCGGATTTCAGGACAGAAGAAATATTTACGCCTCGGGGAACTGACCGTCCAATCCTATGCCTGCGTTAAGAAAGATTTGAATCGACAATATGAACCTTTTCCGCTTCGACGAATTTAGCTTGCGGTCTATGCAGGGACTGGTCGCCGCGTTGTCGGTTCTCCTCTGCAGTGGCGCACAAGCACTTGTCGCACAAGAGCAAAACACAGCGTTGGCAGTGCCCTCGTGGATTGAGAAAGATCATTGGCAGGAAGATGACGCCAAAGTAGTTGTCTTGAGAACCGAAGGCTTCTTGCTAAAAAGTCAAGCGACTATGGCGTTGTTGGATATGGTGCGTGCGAAAGTTGCTGAGGAGATTGATGTGGCAGTTCATGCCGAAGCTAGTGAGTTGGTCAGCCTGCCAGATGGTTACGTGGAAGCGCATCTGGTACAAGACGAATTGATTCTCGATAGTAGACAACTTGAACCTTCGTTTTCTGGACGAGAGAAGTACTACGGATTTGCCAAGTTGCGTTTTTCGCAAGCGTTTCGGCAACAGGTGGCTAAGCGCTACCAAAGGAATTTTCGGACCGGTCGCTTGACGTGGACCGGTGTGACGGGCGTAATGGCTTTAGGGTGGCTAGCGGTGGTCTGGGGCTACCTGAGGTTGGATCGAATGACGCGTCATTTCTACTCTCGGCGGTTGCAAACAGCTGCCATTGTGTTGGCCGTCGCTATTCTTGCCGCAGGAATGATGGCGTTATTGAGCCTTGATTCGCTCTGGCACGATCCACCGAGATAACGGATGTTCCTTTAGAACCTCTTGCCAAAATCGACAGATGACCAACGCCAACCCCAGATGGATCAGCGGACGAATCGGAATTGCGTAACGTCCTAGGTGCGCCCACGTTAGCGAGACGATTGCCAGATCAACCAACAGCACCACCGCAAACAGACCGCGCAGTCGACCCGTCAGCAAGACGCATCCGGTAAAACCGCAGACGACCAATGCCACGTTAAGCCAATGCAAAATCGGTGGCACCGATCGGTTAAAAAACCCCCAGTGGCTCAACGACCGCCAGAACATCAACTCTGGGATGCGAGTGAAGTTATTCTTGCACCATGTGATCGCGGTCTGTGAGCTCCGCCGCGCCATCTCGACCTCGCGCGGCACCAACGCGTCGCCGGAGTCTGGCAGGTCATCAACCACCCTTCGCTGTAGGTCATTAAATACTTTGGGTTGCCAATTTCCGTGGTCCTTCAGTGATTCGTCGCACCATGCCGCGATCAACCCGCACGTGCCAGCGGATCCGAAAGGAGCAAAGTGACCGGTCAGGCTGCAATTTCGAATCCACCATGGCGTTGCGATAATCAGTACCGCGATAAAGAACGAAACGGCGTGCTGAAACTTCAGCGGCAGCATTCGTTTGGCAATGGTTGGAATCAACATCAGAGCACTCAGCGGCACAAAGACCAGCAGTCCAAGATTCCAGTTCCCTCGTGTCAGCAAGAGTAGCGCAAACAGGCCTCCGCAAACGGACCAACGGACGTGGTTGGGTTTCTCAACAGCGTTGACCGCTGAAAGAAACACGCCGGTCACCAGCAAAATAGCAAGTGATTCGCTGGCAATCCTTCCGGCCGATTGCATCACTGAGTAATCCAGTACTACGGTGCCACAGAAGATGAGAGAGGCAACGACACCCCAACGCACCGCAATCCAACTGGCCAGCATGCTTAATGCGAGACTGACGATCAAACATCCACATACTCGCGCCACATCAAATCGATATCCAAACAATCGATAGATGCCAGCCAAGACCAAGGGATAACCGGGCGAACGCATCGTGGTCGCCCCAGATCCTTGATACTGCATCACCCAATCGTATTGCTGCGCCAGAGGCGGCGTTACGTTGGCATCGTGGTACGTCTTTCGCCATAAAGGTCTACGGAAGTCGACCCTGAACCTTGAATTTTGATTTAGTTCAACGGCGATGTTGTCATAGAAAACACCATCGACATTAGACGGGGCAGGGGGGCGATCTAGCGCACCACGATTGACTGTCCAAGTAATTGAAGCCACCAACATGAACAAAAAAAATAAAGCGAAGCGACGCCAGCGAGCCCAGAAGCTGGGAGCCGGTTGGTCAGTTATGTTGAGATACGCTTTCGTCATTCTATTTTTTAGGCTACTGCCGGTCGGCGTTTTGACTGCTGGGAGGTAGGTGCTGCGGATATTTCATCATGCACACGGAGTTGCCACATTCTTGAAAACCAAGATTTCTGTATAGGTCGATCGCATAGTAGTCAGCGACCGCTACACATGCGAGACCGTCAGTGTCTTCGAGTGCTCGACGGATCAGAAAGCTGACCAGCATAGACGCGAGTTTTTGCCTACGCCACGGTTTGCTGGTCGCGACATCTTGCAACCGACAGATGTCACCATGTTTAAAAATGCCGGCCTTCGCCAGTATGTTGTTGCATCCGGACTGAGAAATGTAAAACCACTCGATGCCTATCGACTCAGAGGTATAGCGAAGTTTGTCAAACAGCTCACGTGTGCCGACACTTGCCTCATACCAATCTTCGTCCTTCGAAGTGTCGTCGTAGAAAATTCGCAATCGATTCCAGTCCTCTTCAGTTTCCACACGATGGATTGCAAAATCGCCCGAAAGCGGTTCACTTTTCAGATCGTTAGTTACCATCATTGAAGTAGTAATTTCGATCTTGTAATTTTTGCTGCTTGCTTCATTGACAAGGTATTCGAACTCTCGCTTTTCTTCAAAGGAAAATGTCTTGTGACTAAAGACGTTTGAGTCAAAGTGTTTGTTGAATGTGTCTTCCCAATCATCCAACGAACGATTCTCTGATCTGATGAGTCTCAATCCATTGCCGCCCCAAAAGTTTGGGAACTTCTCGCTTTTAAAGACCGTGTAACCATCCTCTTGTCTGAATTCACAAATCGGCTCCAGCAATCGATGTTCAGTTTCTTGTACAAGCTGCCTAATCACAGCGCACCTACGGATAAGATTAGCGATCTCGAACTCCCGCGGTTAACGAGTTTTGCCCGGCACGGTCCAATGGTGTAGTTTACCAGCAATCTTATTTAGGAATATGCGCTATGCCCGAAGGGCACACCGTCCATCGAATGGCCAAGGATCAAGCGAAAAACTTCGCGGGCCAAACAATACACGTCAGTTCACCCCAAGGACGTTTCGAAAAAGAAGCTCGATTGCTGAATAAGAAAAAGCTGGTGGATATCGAGGCTCACGGAAAACATCTGTTCTATCGGTGGGCCAACCCGAGAGCCAAGCGTCCTCGACCAACCGTAATGCACGTTCATCTTGGACTGTACGGAAAGTTTCGTCTTCATAAGAATCCACCGCCCGAGCCGCGTGGTGCAGTGCGAGTTCGGCTCATTGGTGACGACCGCGCCATCGATCTCAATGGTCCCACCCGGTGCGAGATTCTCGATCGGGCGCAGTTGGAGACACTTAAGAACCGTTTAGGCCAAGATCCACTGCGCTCTGACGCGGATCCAGATATTGCTTGGCGGAGAATCGAAAAGACAAAAAAGGCCGTGGGGTCGGTGCTGCTAGATCAATCTGTGATTGCGGGCATTGGCAATATCTATCGCGCCGAGATTCTTTTCCTGTTGGGGATTGATCCTGAGAAACCGGGACGTGAGGTCAAACGCAGTCAGTTTGACGAATTGTGGCAGCTGACATCGGATCTGTTGAAGATCGGGGTGAAATACAATCGCATCATCACCGTCCCTGCAGATCAGGTTAGCAAACCACCAAGTCGACTCAAACGCGACGAGCGCCTGTTGGTGTACAAGAAAACAGAATGTGGCCGATGCGGAACTCGGATCCGAAAGTTCGAACTGGGTGCTCGCACGATGTACGCTTGCCCCAAATGTCAGAAGTAGTCCGTCTCAAACTCTACAGATAATGCGTCATTTCTTTGAGTGGCCGGCGAACCTTGGTAAAGTTTTGTTGCTCGTCATCTTCGGCGCGATAGCCAATCGGCAGCACGACCGATGCGTGTAGGTTCTTCGATTCCAAATCTAATAGCCGGTTGTACTCAGCAGGTACAAATCCCTCCATCGGACAACTGTCAATCTTCAGTGCTGCACAGGCCGTCATCAGATTGGCAAGCACGATATAGGACTGTTTCTGAGCCCAGATTAGACGCTGCTCTTCATCCATCGAGGTGATGGCACCGATCATTTGTTTGGCGTATCCGTCGAGTTGACCGTCTTCAAGGCCTCGGACCTGTTCGGTGTAGGTTGCACTGGCTTTGATGAAATCCGCGTCAACATTGGTGTTTACCGCAATCACGATCACGTGAGATGCTTGTCCCGGCTGAGGCTGGTTATACGAAAATGGCACCAACTGTTGACGCAAATCTGGATCCGAAACGACGACAAACTGAAACGGTTGCAGCCCATACGAGGTTGCCGCAAGGTTACCCGCTTCAAGAATGGTTTTCAGATCCCCGGGGCTGACGGATTTGCTGGGGTCAAACTTTTTGGCCGCGTACCGCCACTGCAACGATTCAATAATGTCCATGGATTTCTTTAAAAGGTATCTAGGCTAATTGCTCAAAACAAATCGCCATTGTAGCGGAAGTCGGCAACAATGGATGTGGTGCCGGTCTTACGTTGTGACGATTTGGCTGTTAGAAATTGCCTGAAAGTAATGTTTCATTAAGTTTGCCGCTTTATCTGCTTTAAGAGTTCTCGTTTGTCACAAGTTCCAACTCCACTTGAAGTCCTAAAGAATTGCTTTGGTCACGACACCTTTCGCGGCCCACAAGAGGACATCATTGCCCGCACGATTGCTGGTGAGCATTCTCTGGTGCTGATGCCGACGGGGATGGGGAAGAGTCTTTGCTATCAAATCCCCGCAATCATCTCCTCACAGGCCGCCAGTGTTGCCAGAAAATCGACCAACGAACAACGGGTGCCGCTGACGTTGGTTGTGTCGCCGTTGATTGCGCTGATGAAAGATCAAGTTGACGCTCTGGTCGCCAAAGGAGTTTGGGCCAGTTTCGTCAATTCGTCGCTCCAGCGCGACGAGCGACTGAGTCGGTACGCGGGAATTGGAAACGGCGATTTCGATATTTTGTACGTGACCCCCGAGCGATTTCGCAAATCCGATTTTTGCGAGGTGTTGGATAAGCGCGAGGTGGTTTTGATGGCCATCGACGAGGCACACTGTATTAGCCAGTGGGGGCATGATTTCAGGCCCGACTACACGCGCGTCGGTGAAATTCGCCAATCATTGGGATCGCCAACCACCATCGCGCTGACCGCGACGGCGACGCCCGAGGTTCAGAAAGACATCGTCGCGCAGCTGGGCCTGAGCGCACAAGAGATGCCAATCTTTCATGAGGGCATCGAACGGCCGAACCTAACTTTAAGTGTAAAAGAAGTTTGGGACGATGATGAAAAGTTAGAATTGATTATCGACCAGCGTGCCCGTGTGACTGGCAGTGGGATCGTTTACTTTACGCTAATCCGCAAGCTGATGGAATTCAGCGACCACTTGTGGGAGCGGAAGATTCCGCACTTGGTCTATCATGGCGATCTCGACGCGCGACAGCGCCGCCAGATACAGGATTCCTTTATGCAGCAAGAGGGGCATTTAGTATTGGCGACCAATGCATTTGGAATGGGAATCGACAAGGAAAACATCCGATACGTATTGCACGCGGATTTACCCGGATCGATGGAGTCGTACTATCAGGAGATCGGACGCGCCGGTAGAGATGGTTTGCCTTCGGAGTGTCTGTTGATGTACGACGAGCGCGACCTTGCGACGCAAATGGAGTTTCTTCAGTGGAGCAACCCGGACGCCACTTTCTACAAACGCGTCTTTTATTTTTTGGAACACGAAACGGAGAAGATCAACGCGTTTGGTATGGAGTGGTTGCGAGAGAAATTGCATTTCAAACAAAAGCACGATCGGCGTTTAGAGACGACTTTGGCCATGATGAAACGTTGGGCTGTGATCGACTGGTCCACTGGCCCGTTTCACATTGAAATTACCGGCGACCTCGACGAAGAGCTTTTCAACGAGCAGCGATTGGCCGAAAAACTCAAGCGCGACCAAAAGAAGCTACTGGCCATCGTTCAGTATTCCAAGCATGACGGCGATCGCAAGGCATTCTTGCTTGACTACTTTGGAATCAAATAGGACTTTTTGTGGCTGAGCGTTCAATATGAATGCGCGAGAAATTGGGGCAAGTGGGTGCCATGCTTCACGCCATATCGAAAAAGTACAACCATTGAGTGCGGGCATGCTTACGCGATAGATGAGGCGTTGGTTAAAGCCGCGTGAGCATGTTTCAGGTGGCAGCTTCAAACAACCATTGTGGCTCGCGTAAGCATGGCACCCCGGCACCCCGACTTTTGATGCGTGAATCGAGATTTGGGAATCGAAAACTAGCTGCTGATCTATCGCACGAACTGAAGTTCAGCAGTTGGTATAACTTGGATCGGAGCAGTTCGGATTTGAGCTGTCGAGGCGCTGTAAATAGGACGCTTGACGCTGTAGGTTCGCCGCACACGATTGCCATAGAAATGTAGCGGTCGATCAGGACGTTGTTCCATCGGCAGATTGCGAATCCACTCACGGTCCTGAGGCCGAGCAATCGTGTAGGGGTAATATTTGGGCGTCGAAGAGTAATACATCTGACCTGAGCAGTCTCCCGCCCAGATCGCACTGGCTAAACCTATCACTGATAAGAAAAATACTTGAATGAACGAACGATGGTTAGCAGAGAAATAATCAGCCATGATGTTGTTCTCGGTTATGGTCTATGATGTAGTAGTCAATGTTGTGCAAAGAATATTGACATTCAGTCACCCGTCGTCAAGCCTTTACAAGCTCTTAGATCCAAATTTCCCTAGAGGGTCTTTTGGTGAACGCCACTGCCAGATCAACACAAAAACCGCAGCAACACGAAAAACGCAGCACGGAATTTTTTACGCAAAGGCGCACAGATTGCTAATTCATTGAATTTGCGCCCTCGCGCCTTTGCGTGAGGATTTTTTCCCAGACTTTCTGCAAATGCGGTTTCTCATAAGAGTTGGGTTGGAGGCGTTTGCCGAGAAGTCTTAATATTTTCGCCGTTTACTTTTGAGTGACAGTCGAAAACTTGTTAAAAAGTAGAATGGTAAATCAAGTCTCGAATTTGAGCTTTTGGCTCGAAGGGTGCGCTGTGGCCAGTAATCCAATGGAAAACGTAATCCCCCGCTCTCTCCCCGTCGGCGAGCCTCGGACCCTCCGGAGGGAGGGTGATGTCAATAAATCACGATCTTGACGCCTCAGGTTATCATCTCTCCCTGCGGTGGTCTTATTGATCTTTGCGTGATCGTATTTTCAAATGAGCTTTATCAGGAGCTCATCAGGTGATGTTCCTTTTCCGTAAGCTCCTACGCCTTTAACAAACTTTTCTTTCATGAACGACCACGCGCCTTCACCCCAAGTGATCTTCCTGAGCTTTATGGTGGTCGGGGCAGGGTACTTGATCAGTAATTTCTTTTGGTTTGGAAGCCTGATCCTGCTTGTCGCTTCGGACGGCCTGTTTCCCGAAGCCCATCGAGTATGGAGTTTAGAAAATGAGCAGTTCAACGAGGCGTTAGTCGCAGATCCTTATGCGGCGGTGCCGATATCATTGTTTTGGTGTGTCTTGTTTCTCGGCGTTTTGGGCAGTCTGATCGGTGGGTTTTCAGTCGTTCGCTCGGCCCCATTTTCTAAATATGGGCATGTGATTTTCACCGCAACGTTAGTGGCGATCAGCTGGTTGCAACAGTTGATTTCTGGCAAGGGACCTGATGAGTTCCGCTGGATGATCCTCCTGTCGATGTTCGCTATGACTGGCGGAATGTTGTTGGGTGGAAATCTTGGATATCGCGAAAATCCCCCAGCTGAACCCGAATTTATCGGCGGAGAATAATTCACCCCCAGTAGGTGGATTCATCAAGGATGAATTTGAGTAGAATCTTGCCTTATGAATATTCGGCTAGTCGCAAAATT
This sequence comes from uncultured Pirellulaceae bacterium, assembly GCA_938036435.1. GTDB lineage: Bacteria > Planctomycetota > Planctomycetia > Pirellulales > Pirellulaceae > Mariniblastus. The sequence continues at coordinate 11,234 of CALHPU010000116.1, forward strand.
TCTTGGCATTCTGTCGCTGTTGATCGGCGCAGTGATGCTGTTCAGTCTGATCTGGGCCAGTCCTCAGGTGGGCTACCATACCGATCCCGACCCGTCCATTTCCACCGACGCGTGGGAGTACGGTGGCATGATCGGTCTGGTACTCAGCATGCTGGTCAGCTTTGCCGTGGGTGGCGGCTTGTACGCCTACGGACGAAGTTCCACCGCGCGCCTGTTTCGCAAAGAGGCCATGGCCGTTGTTGGACTCAGTTGGGTGCTGGCCACGGTTTTAGGTGCGCTTCCCTACGTATTCAGCGGAACGCAACGCGGTCCTTCCATTCGAACATTCAGTGCAGTTGAAGCCGAGCCAACAGTGCTGGTCAGCCAGCCGACGTATTTGTTTTGGAAAGCTTGGTCGCCGGTAACCGTAAGCGCAGAAGAGTTTGCTGTTTTGGAACAGGTGGCTAATCGCGACGCCAGAGGAATCAGCCGAGGTAAGCTTGACGTTGCCGCGGGGCTCGATGACGCAGATGCCATTTTTTCGAAACTAAAGAGACGTGAGGATTTAGGGCGATGGCTGATTGGTCCGGGAGATGAAGTGGATGCTCCGTCGGATCGGGCGTCTCACTATCGCCTGCGGTGGGTGAAAATGGGGCTGATCGATTCAATGTTCGAGGCCCAGTCCGGTTTTAGCACCACCGGCGCGACGGTGTTGTGCGATTTAGAGGACCCATCATTGGTGCCTCATTGCATTCTGTTTTGGCGAGCCTCCACTCATTTTTTGGGTGGGCTGGGAATCATTGCCCTGTTTGTGGTGGTACTCGGACAAGGGTCGGCCGGTAAGTCATTGTTGCGTAACGAAACTCCGGGCCCGGCTCAAGACTCTCATGCTGCTCGCATCCAGCACACCGCGTGGCTGTTTGCGGCGACCTACGCAGCGCTCAACGTTGTGTTGGCCCTCATTTTGTACTTTCTGGGAATGAGTGTTTTTGATTCGATTTGCCACTCGTTTGCCACGATGGCCACGGGGGGATTCAGCACTTACAACTCAAGCCTTGGCCATTTCGTCCAAGAGGGAACTAACGGAATTGCGATCGAGTACACCGTGATTCTGTTCATGCTGCTGGCCGGTGCTAATTTTATGTTGTTGTTTCTGTGCTTCACGGGTAACCCGTTTGCGCTGTTGAAGGATCTTGAGTTTCGAACCTATGTAGGGATCATCGTCGTTTTTACGGGCATGATTTTCCTGATGGGCTACAGCTTGGGAGATAGCGATTTCGATACTGTCGAACATGGATTTCGCAACGGGTTGTTCCAAGTCATCTCGATTATCACGACGACCGGATACGGTACGGCTGATTTTGATGCGTGGAACCACTTTGGAAGGGCCGCTCTGTTGTCGTTAATGTTCGTTGGGGGATGCGCGGGAAGCACTGGCGGCGGCCTGAAAGTAGTGCGTTATATTCTGCTGGTAAAAATTCTGGGACTTGAAATCGAACGAGGCTATCAGCCGAAGGTAGTACGGTTGCTGAAGATGGGTGGCAAGCCCGTCGAGGACCAAGGTCTGCGCGATTCGATCGTGGTCTATTTCAGTTTAGTGATTGCATTGTTCGCATTCGGTTTCTTGGCCATCATGCTGTTGGAACCCGATTCGACATGGGGTGTCGACGCATCCAATAAGGTAATCGATTCAGCCAGCGCAGTAGCGTCGACGTTGAATAATATTGGACCTGGTTTGGGCATCGTCGGTGCGACACAGAATTATGCTCCGTTTAGTCCGCTGATTAAGGGTTTGTTCATCTGGCTGATGATGTTGGGCCGCTTGGAGATTTTCCCGATTCTGGTTCTGTTCGCTCCCGGTTTTTGGCGAGAGCAATAATGACTGGCCGGCAGCAGCCAAACGGCGCAGAGGAAGTCCCCCATTCCGCCGGAGGAGTTATGGTTGCGGTAACTTCGTTTCACGGAATCATTCTGACTGGTGCACTGATCATCATGCTGCTGTCATTTTTCTTGAGGGTCAACGATTCCAATCAAGTGTTGGTGCCGGGTATTTCCAGGCCAATACCGGAGTCGTGCCTCACAAAAATGTACTGGGGAATCGATTGTCCGGGTTGCGGGATGAGCCGCGCGTTTATCTGCATCAGCGCGGGGCAGTTCGGCACCGCCCAGCAGTTTAATAGCGCTAGTTTTGTGGTTTACCTGTTTATTGCCCTTCAAATTCCGTGGCACTCGATGCAGTTGTTGCGTATCCGAAGCGGCGTCGGACCTGTTGATGCTTGGTGGACGATTGTTCCCGCGCTTGTCGTAATTGCGATCTTAGTGGTGTGTTGGATTTGGAGAGTGTAAACGATGGAAGTACAGCAGCGTACCGTCGACATTGACGGTCAACAAATGGTGATGTGGGAACATGGGCCGATCGATGGTATTCCAATTTTGCTGGTTCATGGATTCCCGCTAGATCATTCGATGTGGTTGAATCAAATTGATGGCCTTGATTCTGACGGAGAGCGTTTGCGGATGCTCTGTCCGGACCTGCTCGGGTGTGGTCAGTCTGACGCGATCAATGGTGATATGAGTATGGAGCAGATCGCAGACCAATTGGCTGCGATGCTCGATAGAATTGGCGTTAGTAGGAAGGTTGTCTTTTGTGGGCTGTCGATGGGCGGGTATGTTGGTTGGCAGTTTTTAAAGCGCCATCGCGATCGCGTTAGTCATTTGGTGGCCTGCAATACGCGCGCCGCCGGCGACACCGAAGATGCAGCACGCGGCAGAAAAAAGATGGCAAAATCAGTTTCGAGAATTGGAAGTCAGCCGATCGCTGACGCGATGATGCCATCCTTATTTTATTCACCACTAACACTTACGAGCGAAGATCAACAGAAACGGACGTTGATCAATCAGGTAATCGGCTCAACTGAAGCACAGACGATCGCCAAATTGCAGTTGGCGATGGCCGCGCGGCCGGATATGACACCATTTCTCAACCAGATCGATGTTCCTACGTTGGTCGTCAGCGGTCGTCACGACACCTTCACGCCCGAGGAAGAAATGCGGGCGATGGCAGAAGCAATTCCCGGATCGACATTTGTATGTGTCGAGAACGCAGCACATTTGACGCCGCTTGAGAACGGCCCAGCATTCAATCAAGCACTGATCGAGTTTCTTTTGGGCAACTGATGCAGATCTACGATTCGACAATGCGAAACGTCGATTCGCTTTTCAGAACGCCGCAAGTGTCGGGGAATGTATGAAAGGCACGCACTTGCACATGGTTGATGAACGATTGCACATTGACGTAACTGATGGCACCGAATGACAGTCGCCCATTAGATTCAAACCGGTAGACAAGGCCGTTGGTCTCGACGTTTTGGTTCTGCTTACCCAGTTGTTGCTGAATGGTGACAAACGTCTTTGCCGCCACTGTCTCGAATTCGACTTCGCAGCGGTAGTGGATTTTACCATCGAACAGCAGTTGATCATTCTGGCAGCGCCCTTCAACGGGTTGAGAGATGATGGTCTCACCGGTCGGCAGCGGGTGGTGGCTGCTGGAGCTTACCTCAGAAAGTACGCAGTGGTTGTGCTCGAAGGACAACCAATGGCCGTCGGTAGTAATGTGAGCTTTCAGGGTGTAGTTTTCGCGTTCAAAAGTCCTGCTGGCCCCTTGGTTGAACAACTCTGGGTGTAGTGATCGGGCGAACAGGTGAAAACTGAGATCAGTGATTTTTGGTCGAGCGGATAACACTTGGTTGCTGCGGTTGAATGAAAGTTAAAACGAAGAAACAGTTTGAATCATGCAGCTAAAATTGCCGCAAGATCACCATTATAAATCCAAGTCCCCATATCGATGAAGATCAACTGATTGAAAAGGCAAACTTTCGAAGTGCTGGCGCGCGAACCCTTTTTTAAAAACTTTCCATTTATTGCTTGACACCGATGCTTCCGACCTAGCCTAAATCGAACTCTCAACAGCCCCCCTGATTTGGCACGAATTCTAGCAATCGATAGCCCAGCATACATATCAGCTTTTTTCTATGGCTGCACGTGTCAGTTGGTTACTTCGATAGGGTGCTAAATTGGCGATGTCGTCAGGCGTTAGTTTGCCATCATAAATCGCTGATGCCACCAAAACGTGCTGGCAACCGTTGGAGAGAATATTTTGGCAATCAGTGTCATTGCGCATTCCGCCGCCAGAAATTAAGACGACCTCTGGTAATTCGTCGGCGATCTCACGCAGCAACGACAAACGGTTGCTGCGTTGATCGTTGAGTTCGTTTGTCATAGCTGCGTCGCAACCGCGCGGGTCTAAATCGCTAGCGCCTTGACCTACGGTGATTAGGTCCAGCTGGATCAGGTGTCGAACGCCTGCCTGCCACGCCATGTGAACCAATTCCAGTGGTGTCAGACACGCGATGTCCGGATTTTTCGCGATGACTTCGGCCCCTTTCATGTCCAGACTGAACACGGGTGTAATTCCGGCGTGGATGAGTTTTTCGAAAACCGAGAATTGGTCAGCGCGCCCAATGGTTTCGGTAGAAATGATCAGCTTCACATGGTCAGAATTGGCGAATCGTTTAATGGCTTCGTTGACGCGTTGCTCAAGCAACCAATTGGCATCGATCAACAGGCGGAACCCGGCTTCGATCAACGATTCAAAGACGGCCCACGATGGACTGGCTCCGGCAAAACTATCGATGTCGGCCACATAAAGCCAGTCGCATCCCGTCTGCGAGAAGATTGCTTTTGCCACTTCCAGCGGTTGGCTACTGTTGGTCAGTCGTGACTCTAGCGGCCGGTAGGCATCGCGGTTGCCACCCTTGGCCCAGACCACTTGGCCGATCATTAAGTCGATCACGGGAATAACGGAGCTGATCATGTCGCTCATGAATCACCAAAATTTAGTCAGCGTTGGAAGTGTGTTGGTTGTGGGCGGAGGCGAATCGCAACGAAGTATAGTCTCCTTTCGCTCGGCGAAAGTAGCGCTCTTTCGCGGAGCGAAAGGCGACTATCAATAGCGACTTTCAATAAAATCACAGCCTATTCGCGAAAGGCGACTTTAGCACTTAAGCCTAGTCCGCATCAGCCGCAGTGGCGGCAAACAGCGGAGAGTACCGATAATATACCTCCAACGTCATCGCGGCCATGGCTGTCGTATAAAGTCGGCCGCCAATAACGCCAGACCCTTTCTTGTCCTTGAAGTGCCAGCTACCGGCCTGATGCCCACCGATCTCCTGCGTTTCGACCAAGTAATTCCGCATTTGCTCATTCCAGTCGTCCCACGATTCATGTTGGGCATGATGCAGCATCAACGTGGTATAGAAATCAAAATAGATGTCTTTTTTGTCGATGCCCTGACCGTGTAAATAGCTGCAGCCTCGTTGGAGATCGCGATCGCTCTGCGGCATCCCCATGTACATCCGACTCAGGAGTGCAACGGCCGTCGGGCTAGGTTCTGCTTTGGCGTTTCTCGGCAGGTATTTGAATTTTCCGTAATCGTCGCGGCATGAAACCAAAAACGTATCGGCTCTCTCGTAGACACTTAAGGGAGTCGCAATTCCAGCTTGATCAAGCGCCTTTAAGGCCATGATCTGCCAACCGGTGACCAGTACGTCGCCCGCATTGCCAGGCGCGTATCGCCAGCCACCGCGACTGTTTTGGGCAGTGATCAGGTAGCGCTGTGCCTCGACCAACGGCTCTCGCAATTCATCGTCGCCGGTCATCGAAAACGCTTCAGCCAGTGCAATGGTGGCAATCGCATGGTAGTACATGCCTTTTGAACCAATATCAATGAAGCTTCCACCGTAGTCCGGCGTTAGTTTCTGTCTTTGCAAAAGAAACCTCAGCCCGTACTCGACCTGCTCTTGGTATGGCCCTGCCTCGTGCGTGTACCCTGCGCCCAACAGTGCCATCAACGCTAGCCCCGTGGCGGCGTTGCGGGATTTGCACAAGCCACTGTCATCACATTTGCCGCATCTCATCTGGAACTTCCAACCACCATCGTAAGGATCCTGATGATCAATGATCCATCTGAGGGCTCGTTCGACGGCTCTTTCTGATTCGGGTGAGCCACCTCGAGCGGCCGCTAGACCAGCGCGCGAGTCAGCGGCGCGGCCGACGAGGCTACCGCCGATGACGATAGCTTCGGCCCCAGATAGTTCGGCATCAGCAGTCGTTTCGGAAGGGGCAGTCGGCAGCACAGTGGCTACTTCAATGACCGGTTCGGCAATTTCAATCTCCGATTCTGCCATTTCAATAGGTTCGTCGCTGGTATCTTCATGAGTATCCTCCAGCGGCGATTCAAAAGTTTCTAACGTTTGGTTGATCGCTTCGTTGGGATCAGCAATCTCGGCGTTCACTTCTACCGATTCCATCGAAGCGACAAGGCTAATGACTTTCTCCGGTGGAGACGTCCATGAGAAAAACAGCAACAACAAAATCCAAAATGCGTGCAGCAGCGCACTTGAGAGAAAAGCGGCCAGTGGATTTTTGGTGCGGCCGATACGAACGCCTAGCGTCTTGTTTTGTTCCAGCAGTTCGATGTCGATCGATAATATCGAATCGGATGTTGCCGCAGCGGCCGCCAGCGAAGCGCCTGTTTGGTCGGAGACATTGGTGGCTTGTTTGGCCGAAACCGTAGGAAGTCTACGCGCATTTGCCGAATCCGATCGACCAGCCGTTTTGCCAATCGAGTTTCGCAATGCAAAGGAATCGGAGTCAGACGAAACGGTCATGGATCGAAGTAACCAGTGGATGCTGAAATCCGGCAGCCACAATAAACTATCGCCGGACCTACCATCATAGTTCGACCGATCGGAGCAACGACCTGTGAAGTGACAAGAGATTCTGGCTTGTCTGGCCTAAACGGGCCGTCAAAGTTGACCTGATCCGCCTGAGTGCGACCCCCAAAACGCTACCTTGATCGTCGCACGGCAGTTCGAATCATTGCACGCACGCCCATGCGCTTCATCGGGCCCATGTTGTGGCCCAACCTAGACGCGTTATCGATGGTGCGGCTGGCGATTTGTTGCCGATTTTGCAGCACCCAGTCGGCACCACGTTGATCCATCTCAGCCGCCAAGGCCTTGCAGCGCCCGCAATCAGATCCCAATCCCCAACGGTTGATGATCTCAGTCATCTCAGTACCCGGCCCTTGAGCCAGCGCTGGTGAGATCGTGGCTAGTGATAGCATTACCAAACCAACCGACAAGATGAGTCTTTGATGTAGTTTCATAGCGTCTAATTTCCCGAGAAAATTTGGTCACGTTGGAGCGTTGTGGCAGACAACCCCCTGCGTGTGTTCTAAGAGTTGACCTCCAACGCCTTCTGATTGTAACAACAATCGTAGAAAGTGTTTTTTACCTAACCGATACAACAAGAGTCGCATTGCAAATAGGCAGTTTAGTTCACCAGATGCCGATAATTTATGAAGTCTTCTATCCCTGCAGTATCGACATTGAAAGTACGATGGCATTTGCAGCAAAACAATTTGGCTCGCGTATCGCTAACCCACAAACGGTATTGAATCATATCGGCTCCGTTCCGATAGATCTTTCCGAAGATGCGTCTACGCATGAAGCTAACACTGAGGAGACCTCGGTGGGGTTGAAGATCTTCCAACCCGAAGAGAATACGCTCGATAGAGAACAGGCCCGACAGCTAGGGCAGCATTTGATTCGTTGGCGAGCTGAATTGGAGGCGGCGCAGGCCAACCTCGAACAGCAAAGGCGTCACGCGTATGAACAGCAGGAAGTCGACCAGCGGGAAATTGCTAGACGGCACAAAACTCTCCAACAGCGCGAGCGGCAAGTGAGTTCATTGGAGAGCCAATTGTTGCAATTGCAAAACGATGTGATTGACGGCCATGCTGCTCTTCAAGAGATCGCTGAGAAAATTTCGCAAGAAGGTTTTCTACACGTCGTCGATGAGGAGAAAATCGGTGCTTTGGAAGATTTGCGATTCGAAATTTCCGAGCGATTCGATTACTTGATCGAGCGTTGGGAAAAATTTCGCGATTCGCGCGAGCGGTAGTAGACAACACTTTTTGGTAGCCGAAGTCGCCATACTTGGGATCGCCCGGCCAATTCTCCAATCTCTTGCGAGATCGACTACAAGTCGCTAGGCACAAACGTTGCAACTAGCTTGGCCAAAAATTCGCGCAGCCGATTCGCCTCTTGCTCTGACCAGTCATCGCCCTCAGGCAGACTTTCTGGTGAGATTTTCAATGAACAGGCAGTCACTGAATCAGATTCGAAACGCTGATCGGCAAATGGCCCCTCGGTCGGGCTAATTTCAAATTCGATATCTAATTCTTTGGCCGCTTGGATCGCGGAAGAAAAATCATAACTGGACACGTCACCTGCGATGCTCACGGTGCCGTTTTTCAGTTGACTGTCACAGCTGACCATCAGCAAAGTGGCATTCTCAGACGTCTTGGTCAAACGGTCTAGTTCCGCTTTTATCTTTTGGAAAAATGGAAGATAGAACGTGTCGCGACGCAGTTGATGATCGCTCGCCTGCAATTGATGCTGCGCGTCTTTGTAAACAACTTGTCCATCGGGCGTCGTCTGATGATACAGGGCGTTGATATGAGAATCCGCAGGCGACTCTATTAGGGGCCGGGTCAGATCGACGACCAGCGGCGAGACATTTGTCGCGATCAGTCCCGTGTCACGCAGTTGGGAACATTCACAAAGCGCGATCAGATGTCGATTGACGCAGCGATAATCGATGGCGTTTTGCGTCATCGTATGGGCAATTTCAGGCGGAATAAAGCTGCCGGATTTAGCCAGCCCAATCACTACAGAGTTGAACGATTTGTGAAAACGAAAAATCTTCATCGTCAGTCGTTCAGCCCTTTTTCAATTCCGCGTACCGTCCGACCTTTTGTTGGAAACAACAGCGTCAACAACACCATCCCGAATCCAGCAATATACAAATTGACCCAGCCATGATCTAACAGTAACACCACGAGGTTCAGATAGATGCCGGCTTCGATCATCGCACATCGGATGACGTGTGAAGTCTGGAGTCCGGTTAACAGAGTTTTGACGTCCGTGTATTCAACGGGGTCAGAAGCGTTGACCGACTTTCGAAACGCGGGTCCAAAGAAGAAAGAGAGTATATAGCTGATCACTCCAGTCGCCGCGGCTAACAGGATCAGCATCTTGGGTTCGGAGTGTAGGTTATCGGTGTCAATGGCAGCAAAAATTACTGCGATGAATAAAACCGGAGCCATCATTAGCGCCATCGTGATCACCTGCATCGCTTTGACCGATGGCTGGAGTCGGGTGATCATTTCTGGGGGTACGTGAAGCATGGCGTGCGCACTTGGATGACAATTGAATGTAGCTGGAGTTTGGCCAGCCTTGGGGTCTTTCAGAGCTGAGTTGACATGTAGTGGGATTCGCCAGAATTCCTAATTGGCCAAGGATTTCTGGCGAACTCCACTACATCGCTCTACTGATCATTTCAGATTGGGCAAACCACCAACCACGACATCGTAGGCATTCTACTTCGGTCGTCCAGCGTGCGACGCTTTTTCTTGGCAACTACTCTTCTTTGGAAATGCGTTCGAGCAGTTTGGCTACAAGTTGCGGATCATCTTGGGATTTCAGATGGTCGATGGTTTGTTGCTTGACTTCTAGTTTTTGCAGGTGGCCGACGAGCCGCTCCCAATTCTTTTCGCGTTTCTTTCCCTCTGTAAGATAAAGCTCTGTCACCAATTCTTGGGCGCGCTGAAGCGCGATGTTCTCACGATTGTCGTAGTAGTTCTTGATGACATTTTGTTGGTATCGGGAGAATTCAGCCATGGAGTTGTCTCAGAGAGGTTAAATAGAATCCGCATCAGGAGCGCTGTTGCATCAAGTTTCGTCAACCATTGCGGCCAGAATACACCAAATCAGCCCCGCCGCGTACTTACCGATTTGTGTCGATTATAACGTCCGATCCTTAGGCCTCGCTAGCATCAGAATCTATGGTTGCTCATCATCTGATCTGTTAGTGTCCGGGCATGATTTTTAACCGCCAAACAAAGCAAATATCAACATTCTTCGGTCTTCCGTTGTCCCAGACGATCCCGATGTTGTTGGTAGTGCTGGTAGCGATTTTTGGTCTCTTGCAAACGGCTGAAGCAGACGGGCTCCTAGACGAGCCACTGCCGGCGTCTTGGCAAGCCGAGGCTGCGCTAAATGATGTTTGCTTTATTGATCGCCAAAACGGATGGGCTGCCGGAGACCATGGCACTATTCTGCGAACCTCTGACGGAGGCGAGACTTGGAAAACGATTGCACAGCTTAACCAAAGAGTCATCGTTAACAGCGGAAGCAATGGCAACCTATCGCTGTCGGAAAAACTTCGCGGTGTCAGCAATCGACAGGTTGTTGAATCGGGACGGATCCACCAGTCCAGCGATCCAAAATTAACTTGCCGGTTGAACGGAATTTTTTTCTTGGACCAGAAACACGGGTGGGCCTGTGGCGGATATGCGCTGCCGTATCTGGATCGAACTCAGTCAGTTGTTTTGCGGACATCTGATGGCGGCATCACGTGGGAGGTCCTTCACAGCACAGCCGCACCAGCGCTGAAGCAAATTCATTTCAACAGCCTGCGCAATGGTTGGGCGGTAGGAGGTGGAAGCCACAAGTACCGCAGTGGAATTTATTTTACACACAATGGCGGGAGCTCGTGGAGCAGTGACTCGCCAGAGACGCCCAGAAAATCATGGCGGCGGGCTGCAAGAGATAGTGCAAACACCATTGCCGTCTCAGAGTCAGGCTCGATCGGATTCTCTAAACCTACCTCCGGAAACCCCGCCGACATGGATGCCGCTGCAATTCTCGGCACCGGACCGCAGCATTTTTCCGACGTTGCGATAGCCGGCGAAAAAGATGCGTGGGCGGTAGGGCAACAAGGAGCCATTTTTCGCAGCACCGACAACGGACTTTCCTTCCGCCCCGCAGAATTGATCTATAACGATCCGGATCGCCACCGGCAAACTTTGTCGCTGATCGATTTGGAAACGATGACCGTGACCCAAGACAAAATCTGGGCGGCTGGAAAACCGGGAAGCTGCTTGATCTCGATCGATCGCAAAACCCTAAACGTTACCTTTCACCAAACGCCCGTCTCGACTTCGATTCACAAAATCACATTCGCCGACGCCAAGACAGGCTTCGCCGTCGGTGACCTCGGGGTGATTCTGTCGACCATCGACGGAGGAGCAACATGGGAAGTACAGCGCGGTAGGCATCGCCGATTGGACGTTTTGAATATCTGTGCCAGCGAAAACGATATTCCTCTAAACCTGTTGGCCGATCTAGCTTGTGAAAACAACTTGCTGTGCGGCACACTGTTGTTGTCCAAGGAGCAGGAGGCATTGTCGAAAGTACATATTCATCAAGCCGTCGCTCGGTGCGGAAACGCGACAATGACGCGGGCGACTAAATCGTCTGATAAAAATGATCCGGCCGCAGGTAAGACACAACTGTTGCATAACATCGTCAAACAGATTCGTCAGCTTCGCCCGACTTGTGTCGCGATCAAAGGTGCTGATCAGTCGTTGGTGACCCAAGCTGTTTTTGCGGCTGCTGACAGGTTTGTGCTGCACAAGGATCAGACGGATTTGAATTTGGCCCCGTGGCAAGTGAAGCGTATGTTGATCGCCGATCTGGGTGGAGGTATCAATATTAGCAACGAGAAATTGCTACCACTGGAAGGTCAATCGATTGCCGACCGTGTCATGATCAGTCGGTCGCTGTTGAGGATGAGCCTGCATGAAACAAAGAAACACGCGCCCAGCACATGGCGTCTGCTACGATTCATCGGACGCGGCGATGGTGGGCAATCAACCACAGCAGTACCTGTCGATGAGACTTCGTTAATCAAGGGGATTGGACAGGTGGCGGGCCGTGCGGCAAAAAGTCGAACTTCAACGGGGCTGGCAATTATTGACCGCGGTGGCCAGAAAAGGAAAATGTTCGCCCGGTTAATGAAGACGAATGTTCACGACGAAAAATCGATGAGCGTTTGGCAGAACGACTTACTAACGCTGACTTTGGCCGTCGACCGGCAGCAAGCCGGAAACTGGATGATGGAATTAGCCGACAAGTACTTCGCGGCCGGCAATCCAGAACTGGCCAGCCGCACCTTGCAACTCCTGTCCACACGCTGGTCGGAGCACGCTTACGCACCAGCCGCACGACTTTGGTTGGCGACATATTTTTCATCAGACGAATTCAACCACCGGGCCTTCTTCAATGCAAGGAATGCGGCCATCGGTAAACTTGAATCTCAAGCGACCGAGGCGCAGCAGTTAGTATCTCAAGGTGACGTGGGAATCAAAGAGCTAACACAGATTCAGACTGACCAAATTGGCAACGGCGACCAACGACTGTCATGGCAGGCTCCAGATCCAGAGCAATTGAAAAAACAGATCGAATTGGCTCGGCAACAGCGTAGACAAAATGAAGACACCGCCCATACGTCAGGCGATTCAGACTACGCGGAATTGGTTCGCCTCGCCAACGAAGTTGATCAACAACTGGCTCCGGGAAATCAAACGACGCTAGGGTCACAACCTCAGCCATACAGTTCAGTCTCGGATCAGGATCGCAAAGAGCGCGCAGTCGAGCAAATCAAGGATCAGTTTAAACTTGAGCAGTGGCTAGCCCAGCGTCATCACCTTTCAGCAAAGTTTCTCAACCGGCTTAAAAATCAGGATGTTGACTTGGCCCAATCACAAACCTGCCAATTGTTGGATCTGAAACTGTCTCTACTATCAACCGCACCCCAGCAGCGCTTCGAAAGCTTGCAGCAGAAACTGCGCCGCGTTTCTGATCCAAAAATAAAGCAGTGGATTAATCGCGAGCTTGCCGTTTTACTGTCTGCCGACGATACAGACGACAGCCGTGAGGTTTCGGCATTTAGCGCTTTGGCCAACCCCACGATTCGGTGCGTCGAAGCGCAGGTGCCGCCAAAATTGGACGGAATCGCCAACGATGTTGTTTGGCGAAGTGCCTACCAAGCCAATGCCGTTTGCCGAATGCCTCATCTCCCAGAGGCTCGGCGGTCAAACCGGACTTCAGAAATCAAAATGGTTTCGTTTGAAACGCCAGCCACGCCAGAATTGGCAGATTCGTTGATGTTCGCGCGTGATGACAAGTTTCTTTATCTGTTGGCGGTGATGTCGAAACTGCCCAATGAAAAGTATCGCACCAGTTACGGGAAGCGGTCACGTGATTCGAATTTAATGGGCCGCGATCGGATTGAGGTAGAATTGGATATCGATCGAGATGGCCAAACCAAATTTCAATTCGCGATCGACTATCGAGGTTGGGCCTCAGAGAATATCAATGGAATGAGGACTTGGGATCCAACATGGTTTGTTCAAACAAAAGAAACGGAGAAGAACTGGACCGTCGAGGCAGCCATTCCGCTGGCCGCCCTGTGGGGAGATGCGGGACAGGGGGTACAGGCAGGATTTTCGCTCGACCGGGAGATTGTTCGAACAATCGGTGATCCGAAGTGCTGGTCGATCGGACTCCGCCGAAGACGTTGGGCTGATGAAGATTTTTGGGATACAACGTCGCGTGTTCGAAACGGCGATTGCACACTGATTGACTTGATCAGCGATACGTCAAACGCCAAGACACTGTTGATCTTTGATTGACGCGAGACTTCTCGGTAAACGCCACCAATCCAGCTTTTATCTGAGACTGGCTGTGAAGAAAGTTTGGGAAAAAGCCTCACGCAAAGGCGCGAAGGCGCAAAGTCAATGAATTAGAGATCTTTGCGTCTTCGCGCCTTTGCGTGAGAAAGTTCACGCTGCGATTTTCTTGTTGTTGGGGTTTTTGTACTGATCTTGCAGCGGCGTTCACCGAGTAGTCTCATTAAGGCTGCTTTTGTTCGGCGACGAACCTAGAGCCATTTAATGGTAGAATGGAATTGTCCACGCGTCATTTTCAGCTTCTACACGGTTCGCATGCCCATTCCTTACCGCACCTATAAAAACCACTTGGCTATGACGTTGATCTTCGCCATGGTTGCTTGGATGAACGTTACGACGGCTTGGTCGCAGAACGCCTCCACTTACGCCGACGGCATCGCTCCTTTTCTGAAAGTGAATTCATTTGAAACACTTTCGAATCAGGCGAGCCGTTTTGCAAAAGGGAGTTTTCAACCCGTACCGGCTCCAGCGAAAGTCCTCTCCGATCTCAATTACCCCGACTATCAAAAAATTGAGTTTCTTCATCACAGGGGTATTTGGAGCGGCAGCAAAACTCCATTTTGGTTCGAGACGTTTCACCCCGGCTATATCCAAGAGGGAAGAATCGAAATCTTTGAAATTGAGAATGGCGTTTCTCGTCACGTACCTTATACGAAAGACCTGTTCGACTTCGCGGGTGTTTTGGACCCCAACAAAGTTCCGTCAGACACCGGTCACGCGGGGCTTAAGATCGCTGGACATTTCTCGCCACAGAAAGATGGGCAGGAGACAGAGGATAAAAATGGAGAAGAGCTACTGACGTTTCTGGGGTCCAGCTATTTCCGATCTCGGCCGCGCGAGTTCACCTACGGTGCTTCCGCGCGAGCCTTGGCAGTCAACATTGCGATGAACATACCAGAAGAGTTTCCTGTTCTGCGCTCGTTCTGGGTTGAGAAACCATCCGACCAATCATCTTCCGTGACGATACTTGCTCTCTTGGACAGCCCTAGTGTCACGGGAGCTTACCGTTTCACATTCAAGCCCGACATCTATGAATCGGCAGTCGATGTAAAAGCCCGTCTCTATTTCCGAAATTCCATTGAAAAACTGGCTTTCGCTCCCATCACCAGCATGTGGATGTGGGGCGACGGTTTCTCTGGACCGAAGACGGACAACCGTCCGGCAGTTCATGATTCTGATGGGATCCTAATCAATAGTGCCGAAGACGGTTGGATTTGGAGACCGCTGGTGCGGCATAGTTATCCTTCGGTTTCATCGCGTAAGGTTGAGACACTCAAAGGGTTCGGCGCCTTGCAACGTAACCGCGCCTTCTTCCATTTCGAGGACTACAACGCAAACTATCACAAACGCCCAAGCGTCTACGTTACGCCCAAGAAGCCTTGGAAAAGTGGACGCGTGGAGATCATGGAACTTCCGTCGCCCCATGAAGGAATTGACAACATCAATACCTACTGGGTGTTCGACGAAGCGATCGATTTTGGCAAACCGATGGACGTCGAATACAACGTGAAATTTCTAGTGGGCGATGTTGGTGAGCACAACACACTAGCGCGAGCGACTTCGTTTTCAGTTGATCGATTCGGTGATCGAATTAAATTGACCGTTCGTTTTGCCGACGGAGCCATCGAAAAGTATCAACAAGACGTATTGCCGAAAGTGAAAGCGAATGTCACGCGCGGTCGTTTGATGGGCCAAGCCGTCGAGCGTACTGATACCCAAGACATGCTGGCCACGATTACACTTGTGCCTGACAGCGATGCACCAATGGAGATTGAGATGCTGTTAGAGCACGAAGGCGAAGCACTGACCGAAACGTTTTTGTACGTTTGCCCCGCGAAGCGACCCGTAATACCGAAGAAATAGTTCTCACGCCTTGAGGTGATCCAAGTAGTTCCACTGTGGCTTATGCCATTTCAAGAGTAGGCTTTGTCGAGCAAATCGATGATCGGCGATGGATTGAAGCGGAAGGATGTGGATTTCCAATTCGGCACTGCGTTGTAACCACATGGAGCATGGGCCACTCTCGTCGAAAGTTCGCCGAATCCTTGACGCCAACTGGTCCGTCTCACCAGCGTAGAGTGCTGTACCATCGCCTTCACGAATCAAATAGACGCCCGGTCCTTGATCGACGTCGCCTAAATCTAACTGAGAAAACGCAATGCCGGGCATCCGATTGACCCCCGTCTTGCTCAGTTGATCGATACCGAACTTCTTTGAAGTTTGCAGTTTCGAACGCTTGAGACCATTGCTGCTGCCTTGTCTTACCTTTAACGCAGCCCATCGGTATTCCAACGCAGTGAATCCGGGGGCGAAATCGGCCGCAATTTTGTCAAACTGTATCGCGATGCGCGGATCGCAAAACATCTCGTCCAAACCCATGCAGTATTTGTTACTGACCTGTCGCCAAGCGATCTCGCTGGCGAAGACGAAGGGGTCCATTTCCTTCCAGCCGACATTTGTCTTCGTTTTTGTGTAAATTCCGGCCGATTTCAGTTTGCCCGCTTTGCGGATGCGAAACAAAAATCGATTCCGTTCGGCCTGCGTCCCGGGAACCGAAAGCCGGTCGCACGCCACTTGGAAATCCTCATTGAGGATTGGATCGGCAATCAATCGGTCGACAGAGTAACCACGATTGGCGTGAGCAAACGCCTCGACGATGCCATCCTGTTCCGCCGCAATCATTGAATGTACCGCGTCCTCATTCGGAAAAAGTGTTGCGGCCCGCTTACTGGAAGTTTTCTTGGCCGCTTTACCTTGTTCCTTCTTTTTGTTCAGTCCGTTCATCGAAGGTTCGTCGGCACCGTTGAGCGCATCGCCAACGGAGATCCGGTCGAGTCGCTCGGTTCCTTGCCGCACGTAATCTTCGGAAAGCTCAAACGAAAAATATCGCCGATTTAATTTCTTGGCCACGGCAACGGTGGTCGAACTGCCAGAGAAGGGATCGATGACGATGTCATTTTCAGAGGAACAAGTGCGAATGATGCGTCCCAGCAATTGTTCGGGCATCTGGCAGCCGTGGAAGCCAGCGCGTTCCTTAAACGTTCCGGCGACGCGCGGGAAATGCCAAGTGTCTTCGTCGGGTTGGAAACCATCGACCAGCTCTTGCGGACGGAGGATCCAAGTGTCATCCGGCATGCGACCTATCGGATTGGCCCGGGCGTCGTTGTAGATCAACTGCCGCGCAGAGGGAACTCGCAAATCCATATCCAAATGGTTGAAGACGAAATCTTTTTCATCTTTGACGAAGTGAAACAGATGAGCGTGCGAGCGCGTGAACTTTTTCTTGCAGTTGACACCGAATGTGTAATACCAGATCACCCAGCTGCGGCAATGAAAGCCGATCTTCATTGCTTCAACTTTTAGTTCGGCCGCGTATTCGTCGCCGATGGCCAGCCAGAAGGTACCGTTGTCTTTGAGGACTCGATGGATTTGAGCCATCCAATCGTGAGACCACTGAAGGTACTGATCATCTTCGAGCGTGTCATCGTACTGATCGTACTTGAAACCGATATTGAAAGGCGGATCAGCGAAGGCAAGGTCGATTGTTCCGTCGGGGACTTTCTTCAGTCCAGCGATGCAGTCGCCCTGATGTATCTTCCCCAACATTGAATCGGTCTTCGTGGCCATAAATTTCTCCGGATGACTTGAGCCACTATGGTAACGATTGGGCGTTACTACCGGCAAGCGGTCAGGAGGCAATAGCTAACATTCTGATTCATCCGGGAGAAAAGACCTATGGGAGCTGTCTGTTTCCAGATTGAGAAAGCGCCTACGTCGTCGAATAGGCAGGCTTGGCTGTCTTAACCTTTAGGCCCGAGCCAGTTAATGGCTTGTGATCGGCAGTGAACACGCGTTCGAAGGCGTCTTGATGAATGGCCGTTTTGCTTGAACCACGGAACGGAACTTCGACATCCATCCCAGATTGCTGGACGATTTCAACACACAGCGTTTCCAATTGAGCAACCGCGTTGGAAAAGTTCTGCGCGAACTGGCCGTTGCTCATCTGCTCCAACAAGCGCGAATTCGATTCGCGCACGATTGGGACTTGCGAGATATCAATGCAACCACGCGCTTCGTCGAACTCGGTGGCGTCGTGCCACTTGCTGAAAAAGTCCTGCATAAAATGGTTCAGTTTTCCCAGCCTCGAAAGCTTGGTCATGTTCCGCAAGTACATTGTCTGATTGCACATTTGGTCGTGCATAAAAATGTTGCCCGTGATCGACCAGTACATCATATAGTCCCACATAATCTTGACCGGCATCACAACCGGATTGCCAAAAATGCGGTACTGGTTCAGATACGCCGTCGAAGTGCCGTAATAGAACTTTTTAAAGATCTTGTCGTAAGAGAAAGCGCGAATGCGAAAACCC